>DASZPI010000622.1:0-2311 GCA_035550355.1 Pirellulales bacterium | reverse complement strand
GAGTAACGCTCGTCGTTCACGATTGGGGCGGACCGATCGGGCTCGGCGCGGCGTTGGGCGATTTGGAGCGGTTCGCTCGGGTTGTGCTGCTGAACACCGCGGCGTTTCGCTCGTCGCGCATGCCGTGGCGGATTCGCGTCTGCCGTACGCCCGTGCTGGGCCCGCTGGCCGTGCGCGGGCTGAACGCGTTTTGCCGCGCAGCATTGTGGATGGCGGTCGCGCATCACGACCGGATGACGCCGCCGGTGCGCGCAGGCTTGTTGGCGCCGTACGATTCGTGGGCGCACCGGATCGCCGTTCAACGATTCGTCGACGACATACCGCTGAAATTCTCCCACCCCAGCTACCAAACGCTGGCCGCGATCGAAACGAACTTGTCGCGCTTGCAATGGCTGCCCGTGCAAATGATCTGGGGAATGCGCGACTGGTGTTTCTCGCCGTACTTCCTCGAGCGTTGGCTGGACGTTCTGCCAGGCGCCGAAGTGCATCGGCTGGCCGACGTCGGGCATTATGTTGTCGAGGATGCGCCGGTACGCGTCGTGCAGTTGATCGAGCGATTCATCGCCGCGCATCCGGTGGCGCCGATCGAGCAGGGACAAACCAATGCCTGACTCGCCGCTCTCGATCGGCCAATGCGCGACCTACGCCGCGTTGTTCGAAGCCATGGCTCACAAGCCCGGCAACGTGCATCGCGGGTCGGACTTCGAAGACCTGACGTTCGCCGATCTGGCAACCAGCGCCGTCGCGATCGGGCCGGTGTTCGAGCGCGCCGCCGAGCAGCGATTGGGACCGTTGGTTCGGGCGGCAATTCAGGCCACCTGGCGCGTCGTTTCGACCAATACGAACTTGGGCATGGTGCTGCTGATGGGGCCGTTGGCGCTCGTGCCGCGCGAGCTTCCATTGGCACGTGGGATCGGCCGCGTGTTGCGTGCGCTGGACCGGGACGATGCACGGCTGGTGTACGAGGCCATTCGGCTGGCAAAGCCCGGCGGCATGGGACACGTCGAAGATTGCGATATTGCCGGCCCCGCGCCCGACGACCTGCTCGCCGCGATGCAGTTGGCGGCCGATCGCGATCTGATCGCGCGCCAATACACGAACGATTTTGCCGACGTGCTTTCGATTGCCGAGCGACTTGCGGCGTGCTTGCAACAGGATTGGTCGTTGAACGACGCAATCGTTCGCGTGCACTTGCTGACGCTGCGCGAGCATCCCGACAGCTTGATCGTCCGCAAGTGCGGCATCGAGATCGCAAAACAGGCGGCGCAGTATGCCTCGGAAACATTGCGGTCGGGCAACCCGGGCGACGACGCCTATCACGAGGCGCTTGCCGACCTGGATTTCTGGCTGCGTGCCGACGGTCATCGCCGCAACCCCGGCACGACCGCCGATCTGATTGCCGGCGGGTTGTTTGTCGCGTTGCGCGAAGGCATGATTCCGTGGCCGGTGCATTTCTATCCGAGGGCCCGATGAGCGAAACCTATCGCGTTCGCGTGACGAAGGATTACCTGGTGTTCAGCGCCGCGCATTTCATCACTTACGGCGACAACATCTGCGAGCGCCTGCACGGTCACAATTACCGGGTGGCAGTCGAGGTTTCCGGTCCGCTCGAACCGAATCAGTACGTTTTCGATTTCATTGCCCTGCGCGACGCGACGAAGGCGCTGTGCGACGAGTTGGATCATCACGTGCTGCTGCCGACGCAGCATCCGACGATCCATGTGGTCGACGAAGGAAGCAGTGTGACCGCGACTTTTGAAGACCGCCGCTGGATGTTCCCGCGCAGCGACTGCGTGCTGCTGCCGGTGGCGAACACGACGGCCGAAATGCTCGCCCGCTGGCTGGGCCGGCGGCTGCTGGATGACCTGGCGACGCGCACTGGCTATCGGCCGGCCACCATGCGTGTCGAAGTGGACGAATGCAACGGACAGTGGGGCATTTGCGAGCTGGTAAGCCCCTAGCCCGTGTGGGGTGTTCGGATCGTAGCGGATAGGCACCCCCGCCCAATCGCAGCGTTCACGCCGCCTACCGGACGAAATTGAGCTACGGTTGTAGTGGCTCCTACACCGGTGACCGCTCATGGCGCACGCGCAGACCGCTCCTCGTTCATTTCGTCGACGCCGTCAGCTTCGAACCGTCCGCCGCGGCGCGGTCGCGGTCGAGGCGGCGCTGCTGTTGCCAGTGCTCGTCACCCTGATGCTCGGCGTTTGGGAAGTCGGGCGCATGATTCAAGTTTACGAGATCCTCGACAACGCGGTCCGCGAGGGCGCTCGGGTGGCTGCCGGCGGAACATCGAATAACACCCCCGTTA
>DASZPI010000621.1:0-6638 GCA_035550355.1 Pirellulales bacterium | reverse complement strand
AAACACACGTAGCCGTGGCGGGCGAACCAGATTGCATGGTGCTGGTAGTTGGTCTTGCTGCCGTAGCTGATCCCGTCCTTTTTCACGTTGCCGTGTCCGCAGACGTATAGGATCGTGGGCAGCGGGCGGTTTGCGCCCTTGGGTAGGTATAAATTCGCGGTTACGTACAGGTGCGGTCGTGATTGAAAGACGACCTTTTCGACCGTGAACTCGTCGTGCTCGAGCTTCCCGGTGGTGCGCGCTTGCAGCGGCGCGCGCTCGGGAATCGGATCGAGCCCCAGCATCTCAAACAATTGTTTGCGATAGCCGCCGCGGCGGGCGTTCCAATCTTCGCGGCTGGAGATTTCTGTTAAGCACGACTCGGCCAGTTGCCGTGTTTGGTCGGCAAAATACGCGGCGAACATGGCGTCGCCGCGGCTCGTATCGATCGCCGGTTCGGCAGCAACACTTGCTGCCGAAAGCATTGCGGAAACAATCGCGCAAGTAATCAGTTTCAAGGGCCTGGTCAACGATGCGTTCGGGATAGTCATGATTTGTCCTGAGCGGCGTGAAAGCTGTGCAGCATGCGATGGATGGCAGGGGCGAAGATGATTCCCGTGGCGACGATCACGACCAAGCCGCTGTACAGGGCATAACACCCGGCAAACAGTTTTCCGCCGGACGATTTCAACTCGCCCAGCGGGCCCATGCCCGACAAAATCATCGCGGCGTTGGCGAACGCGTCGATCCACGACATGTTTTCGAATCGGTGGTATCCAATCATGCCGGCCGCCAGCGACACTCCGATCAACAACAGTGCGGCCGCAAAATTTCGGGCAAGCCGCTTGGCGAAGATGTGCCTGGGCACGAGCGGATCGTGCTTCGATTCGAACGACACAAGATGACGCATGCCACTACCTTAGCCATTCGAGCTGGCAAAACCAGCCATCGGCAGGCCACAACGTATATACGCCTGATAGTTGGGGATTTTACCTGCCCGTTGTACAATGAACGCATCCCGCCGCTGCGTCCCACCAAGGTCAATCGTGTTCGCTGGATTGATGTCCATTTTTGTTCCGACGGCGATTCATTCCCGCAGCGTTCGTCGAGTGCGCGGATTTTGCCTCGCGACGGCCGTCATGGTCTGGGCCATTGCGCTTTCGCATAGCCAGGTTGCCAGGGCCGAAAACAAACCCGCGCCGAACACCGCCTTCCTGAGCACCCATTGTTACGACTGTCATCGCGGTGCCGAGCCGGACGGCGGCCTCGATTTGACAGCGCTCGCAACCGACCTGAGCGATCCCGAGGTCGAACGCCGCTGGGTGCAGATTGTTGATCGTGTGCGAATCGGCGAGATGCCCCCGCCGGAGGCCGAAAAGGTCGACCCGCGAGCGATCGACACGTTCGTTCATGACACGGCTGGTTGGATTCGAGCATCGCAGCAGGCTGCGAACGCAAAGCTTGGCCGGGTGCGGGCCCGCCGACTCACTCGTCGCGAAGTCGAGCGGTCGCTGCACGACCTGCTGCGAATCGATATCCCCTTAAGCGATCAGCTTCCGGACGACATGCGGACCGATGGTTTCACGACCGTGGCCGATGGCCAGTCGATCTCGCATTTTCAAATCGAGCGGCACCTTGCGGCGGTCGATAAGGCGCTCGATGAATCGTTTCGCCGCGCGTTCTCGCCCGCCGACAAGTACGAGCGGACGTTCGATGCCGCGAAGATTGTTCGCACCAGTCCAAGCCGTCGCTGCCGTGAGCCGGAAATGCTCGACGGTCGCGCGGTGGTTTGGTCATCGGGGCTGATCTTCTACGGTCGGCTGCCCGTTACGCAAGCACCGGCCGATGGCTGGTATCGCTTCAAGGTGCAAGCGTCGGGATTAAAGCTGCCCGAAACCGGTGGCGTGTGGATGACCGTTCGCACGGGACCGGCGATCTCGAGCGCGCCGCTTCTAGCGTGGGTTACCGCATTTGAGGCGACCACCGCGCCGCGGGTGATCGAGTTCGATGCCTGGCTGTCCAAGGGCGAAATGCTGGAGATCCGTCCGGGCGATAACACGCTGAAGAAGGCGCGGTTCGACGGTGGCCAGGTGGGCGCTGGCGAAGGTGGCCCGCAAGATGTGCCAGGTTTGGCGCTCGACTGGATCACCATGCAGCGTTTCCACCGCTGGTCGGACGATGATTTGCGCCAAACGGTGATCGGCGGCTTGGCGGTCAAGCCAGATAAGAAAGGCCGCCGACTCGAGCTCGTCAACCGGCCAACCCGCGAAGACGCCGTGCGACTGGTTGAGAATTTCGCTCGCCGCGCGTTCCGTTATCCGGTTTCGAAAACCGAACTGGCGGGCTACCAAACACTGGTGCGGCAAACGTTCGAGCAGACACACGACCTGGAACAAGCGGTCCGCGTCGGGTACCGCGCAATCCTGTGCTCGCCACGGTTTCTGTATCTCACCGAGTCCCCGGGCAAGCTGAACGACCATGCGATTGCAGCCCGGCTCAGCTATTTTCTCACCGGCAGTACGCCCGATGCGCAGCTCGAACAATTGGCAGCTCGCCGCCAGTTGCATGACTCAGCGACGCTGCACAAGCAGGTAGATCGGCTGCTCGATGGTCCTGGCGGACGCCGGTTTGTCGAGGACTTTGCCGACGAGTGGCTCGACCTGTGTCTGATCAACTTCACGGAGCCCGATGGCCGGTTGTTCCCCGAGTTCGATCCAGTCGTGCAAAGCTCGATGCTCGACGAAACACGCATCTACTTGCAGACGATGCTTCGCGAGAACATGAGCGTTGCCGCGCTCGTCGATTCAGACTTCACCTTTCTCAATAGCCGCTTGGCCCGGTATTACGACATTCCAGGCGTCGAAGGGGATGCGATGCGCCGTGTGGCGTTGAAAACCGGGGATCGTCGCGGCGGGGTGCTCACGCAAGGCGCGGTGCTTAAGGTGACTGCCAATGGCTCAAACACTTCGCCCGTAGTGCGTGGCATGTGGGTCTCGGATCGATTGATGGGCGAATCGATTCCACCGCCGCCGAGCAATGTGCCCGCCATTGAGCCCGATATCCGGGGCGCGACCACGATTCGCGAGCAGTTGGCCAAGCATCGCTCGCAAGAGTCTTGCGCTTCGTGCCATGCCAAGATCGATCCCGCGGGATTTGCGCTCGAGAATTATGATCCGGCGGGACAATGGCGCGAACGATACTTGCAGCGCATCAACGGCAAGGTCGTCCGCGGGGCAAAGGTCGATTCTAGCTACGTGCTTGCCGACGGACGCCATTTCGCCGATGTCGAAGGATTTCGCTCGCTGCTGTCTGCCGATCCACGGCGGTTGGCGCGATGCGTTGCCGAGAAGCTGGTGACTTACGGAACGGGCGCGCCGATCTCGTTTGCCGATCGCGAGGCGATTGAACAGATCGTCGACCGCGCGGCCGACGACAATTACGGCTTCCGTTCAATCGTGCACGCGGTGGTCGAGAGTCCGCTGTTTCTGACCAAATGAGAGCCCACGTTCCGTGCCGGGGCGAGAGCTGAGAATTTGCAAAGGTAGTCGAATATGACCATTTCGCTGTCATTCACGAATCGCAAGCTCAGCCGGCGCACATTGCTCCGCGGCGCCGGCGTAGCGGTGAGCATGCCGTGGCTGAGCGCGATGCAGCGCGCCGTGGGAAGCAGCGACGTTGGACCTCCGCGCCGAGTTGTGGCAATGACGCTTGGCCTGGGACTGATTGCCGACAATCTCAATCCGCTCGAAGCGGGACGCGACTACAAGCCGTCACCGTACCTTGAGCGATTAAACGACATTCGTGACCAGTTCACGGTCATTTCAGGCAGTTCGCATCCGCAAGTCTCGGGAGGTCATCGTGCTGAGGCGAGCTTGTTGAGTGCGGCGCCGATGAGTTCTGCGGCCGCCTCGCGGAATACGGTGTCGCTCGACCAGCTGTTGGCGAAGCATCTCGGAAATCAAACCCGGTTTTCATCGCTGGTGTTATCGAGCGCGGGGTCGGCGAGCCCGTCGTATACGGAGAACGGCTCGATGATTCCGGCCGAGGATTCGCCAGCGCGGCTGTTCACGCGGCTGTTTGTCAACGATTCGCCGTCCGATCGCGAGCGCCACGCACAGCGGGCTCGCCAAGGGCAGAGCATCATGGACCTGGTCGCCGACGATTCGCGTGCGCTGCAGCGCAAGCTCGGCCAGGGTGACCGTGACCGGTTGGACGCGTACTTCACCAGCGTTCGCGAGCTCGAGCGTCGACTCGTGGAAAGTGAGGCATGGGCTCACCGCCCGAAGCCGCAGGTGTCGGTTCCCAAGCCGATCGACATCGGTAATCCGAACGATTTCATCGGACGCCAGCGGCTGATGAACGACATGATACGGCTTGCGGTAGCTACCGACTCGTCGCGGTTCATCACCTACCATCTCGGCGGCAGCGGCGGCGTGGTGCCAATTGAAGGAGTGCAGGAGGGCTATCACACGCTCAGCCATCACGGCATGGACGAAGAGAAGCTCGGTCAATTGGCCATCGTGGAGACGGCAATCGTCGGCGCCTGGGGCGATTTTCTACGCGACATGCAGCGCAGCGACGATCACGGCTCGAACCTGCTCGAACACACAACCGTGCTGCTCACCAGCAACCTGGGCAACGCGTCGAGCCACGACAACCGCAACATGCCGGTGCTCGTGGCTGGCGGCGGATTCAAGCACGGCCAGCATTTGGCGTTTGACCGCAAGAACAACTACCCACTGCCAAACCTGTACGTGTCGATCCTGCAGCAAACCGGCCTCGAACATTCAACCTTCGCCACCAGCACCGGCACGATGCGCGGCCTAGAGCCAAGTTGAACGGGATCAACGGCTTGCAATAATGGCTGACGCACGTGCACGGCCAGGTCGTTCGAGCGGTGCTGGCTTAAGCAGGTTGTGTGGTCACGCGGTCTTCACATGCACAGCCGATCCATCACCGACCATATTTCTTCGACTTTATCGCCGCGGCAGGCATAGATTCGGTCGTACAGGTTCACGGTCGGATCGCAGTGAGGCACGATGAATTCGAGCCGATCTCCAAGCGCGATCTCACGGCTGGGTTGTTCGAGTGTGAGCGCGCCGAATTCATCGCCGGCAAACGAGTAGCTCAGGCCGGTCACGTCCTTCGGTTCCGGTCCAAATGTGCGATCGGTGGCGAATGCCTTGAAACCGGCGTCGAGCGTGACCCGATCGCGATGATTTGCGCTCACGACCGTAGTCAGCACCGTCAACGATGGCGCGAATTCGTCGAATACCGCGCTATGCGTTCCGCCGATGCGTCGATAGTCGACATCCATGAAAACGTACGAGCCAACCTGCAACTCAGTGAGCTCGGCCAACTGGGAGTCGATGTTGTGCGTACCAGTGCTTGCGCCCGACAGAATCTCCAAGGGTAACCCGCGTTTGGCAAACAACTCGCAGGTCTGAACCGCCTGGGCCATCGCGCGGAGTGAATGATCGCGACGCGCGGTATACCCGACGATATGCGACGACCCGCCGGAATACGCTTGCAGCCCACGCAGCCGCAGATTCTTGGAGCGCATTACGGCCGCGCCAATCTCAACTGCGGGCTCGCCAGGAGACGCGCCTGTGCGCCGATCCCCGACATTCAGGTCGACCAGGAGATTCAACATTACTCCGGCTGCACGGGCGGCCTCGTTGTACAGTGCAACCTGTTGCGGATGATCGACAGCCACGAACAGTTCGCAACTTTCAGCGAGCGCAGCAATCTGCGCTGCCCTCGAAGCATTTGCGATCGGCGAGGTTAGCAGAATGCTTTCAATCTTGCCCTTGGTAAGCACGATCGCTTCGGGGACCGTCGCC
This sequence comes from Pirellulales bacterium, assembly GCA_035550355.1. Taxonomy (GTDB): domain Bacteria; phylum Planctomycetota; class Planctomycetia; order Pirellulales; family PNKZ01; genus DATAXP01. The sequence continues at coordinate 816 of DASZPI010000621.1, read as the reverse complement.
ACACAAACTCCATGCGCTCCCGCTGCGCACTGGCGCCGTGCGACCTCGACGCACTTGTGCGTCTTGGCATGGGGGCGTAGTCCTTTGCCGTGCCGCTTCGCGTGATCGGCCATGCGCTTGATATTGCGCTCAAACTGATCGAGATCGACCAGCAGTGCTGGCGTCGGCAAATCGGCTTTGTACAGGTCCTCGGGACGTCCTGCCCGTCGGAGCTGTGCATCGATCTCGGCCAGCGATCGGCTTGGATGAGACGTCGGCGATTCCACGGCGAAACACACCTTGCGGGTTACGCTTGCAACACCGATCGTGGTGACAAATAAACGGCGAGATAAAGTCGCGGGGCGGGGCCTCATTACTTTTGCGCCCCCTGTAAGAACGTCCACAGTGCCTGCGTTGGCTTATCGTCGGGCAAGCCGATGTCGGCATTGATTGTGCCATGCGTTTTTCCCTCGGCGGCAACCAACTCAGCCGCGATGCCGATGTGTCGCAGTGCGTCCGCCAAGCGCTGGGCTTGACGGCCTGTTAGCGGATTGTCCGCCACGTACAGAATGAGGAACGCGGGGATGTCCTTTCCGCTGACCACGTGCGTGACCGGCGATAATTCCTTCTGACTTTCAGGACTTCCAAATTTTTTCGCGTGACTTTGGGAAGCTTGAGTCGGCTCGACGGAAATTTGCAGCGGCACATCATACGTGTCGCCATCGACAGGGATGCAACCTCGAACGATCGATAGCGACAACCCTTCGGTTTTCAAGTATCGATCGTCGGTGCAGACCAATGCTGCCAATTGGGCACCGGCTGAGTGGCCCCCGATGA
>DASZPI010000620.1:0-1731 GCA_035550355.1 Pirellulales bacterium | reverse complement strand
AGCTCCGGTAGTCGTTCCAAAACCGAGTGGGATTCATCGATCTCTTGTTCGAGCCGGGCTTTCGGGTCTCCGTGATCCCGGTATGCATCGAGGGTTTCCATCGGTGCCGTGTTCACCGTGTGTGGTCCGATAAGAGCCTCCACGTATTTCACGTCACTGTAGGCCGGGTTCTTCGTGCTGGTGCTGGCCCAGAGCAATCGCTGGACACGAGCGCCCTGAGCGGCGAGTTCCATAAATCGATCGCTGCCGAATATTTCCTTATAGATCTGGTATGCCATCTTGGCGCTGGCGATAGCTACTTGTCCGCGCGCCTTCTTCGCGAGATCTACCTCCTTACCGCCCTTCGCGATGGTCTTTTCGAGTATTGGATCGACGAGCGCATCGATGCGGCTTACAAAGAAGCTGGCCACAGAGGCAATATGTTTCGCGGGCTTACCTTGAGCCACGCGCGATTGAATGCCGGCAATGTATGCTTCCGCGACTTGCCGATAACGAGGCAGCCCAAAGAGCAGCGTCACGTTGACGCTGATTCCTTCGCTGATAAGTTGCTGGATGGCGGGAAGTCCTTCACCAGTCGCCGGAACCTTTATAAGGACATTGGGTCGGCTGAGCGCAGCCCACAATTGACGGGCTTCTTCTATCGTTCCCTTCGTATCGTGCGCCAGATGGGGATTGACCTCCAGGCTGACATAGCCGTCTGCGCCGTCTGCACTGTCGTATAGAGACCGGAACTCGTCGGCGGCACTCTGCACGTCTTGCTGGCTCAGGTTTTCGTAAATGGCCTTAGCGCCATCTCCCTTGACCGCCAGGCCCTTGATGTCGTCATCGTAGTCGTGGCTTTCCGCAATCGCTTTTTCGAAGATGGACGGATTCGAAGTCATGCCTCGTAGGCCATCATCCTCGATCAAACGCTGGAGCCTGCCGCTCGCCATCAGATCGCGTCGGATATAATCCAGCCAAATGGATTGGCCCAGCGTTCCCAACTGTCTCAGAGGATTTGTTTTCATATTCTCGTCTCCACATCCTCCAGTGCTCTGACTTTGGCCAAACGACGCCGGTGACGCTCGGCTCCACTGAATCGTGCTTCGAGAAAGGTCCTGACCAATTCCCAAGCGAACGTGTTCGCCACCACACGTCCGCCCAGGCAGATCACGCGAATGTCGTCGTCTTCGACTCCTTGTCGCGCGGAAAAGCTCTCATGGATCAGGCACGCCCGCACACCCGGCACTTTGTTGGCAGCAACACATGCACCGACGCCGCTACCGCAAATGGCCACACCTCGATCCACTTCGCCACGAGCCACCGCACGAGCCAAGGGCACGACAAAATCCGGATAGTCGTCATCCGTTCTCTGCCGCTCGTCGCCAAAATCGACCACGTCGTACTGAGCCGCACGCAACATTCGAACCAGATACGCCTTCGATTCAAATCCTCCATGATCGGCAGCGATCCCAATGTGTTTCGGAGTCCCTGCCGGGACGCTCCGGAAATCGGTCATTGTTTTCTCCGGCGAAGCCGCCATAGGGAAGAACTTCCTAAGAGGCGGCTTTGCGCTCCAATTTCGCGGGCAAGCTAAACTGCTGCAGATGCTACGGCCTCGCCTGAGTGCAGAGAGAGATGCGAGGGGTGCGTGCTTTCGAGAATGTCTTTTGCCTTCGTGACCTCTACGTCCGTTCCATGCACAATCAGAAGGAATTGATCTTGCTTGAGGGCTGTTTCATATTTCACGAC
>DASZPI010000619.1:0-12408 GCA_035550355.1 Pirellulales bacterium | reverse complement strand
CCATCATCAACTACCTGATGCTGCTGGGCTGGTCGCTCGACGACCGCACCGAATTTTTTACGCGGCAGCAGATGATCGACAACTTCTCGCTCGAGCGCGTGAACAAGGCCCCGGCGAGCTTCGATCCGAAAAAGCTGTCGGCTTTCCAAGACCACTACATGCAGCAGGTGCCGCTCAAGCAAAAGGTGGCGATGCTGCTGCCGTACTTGCAGCGCGCCGGTTACGTGGCGAAGCCGACGCCGTGCGACGTCGGACCGCAACTGACGCGCGTGGTCGAAGCCGCGGGCGACCGCATCAAGGTGGCCGGCGATATTCTCAACTACGCCGACTTCTTCACTGCCGACGACCAACTGGCCTACGACGAAGCGGCGTTCGACAAGCGCGTGCGCGCCCCTGGCGCCGCGGCGCTATTGAACGCGTACCGCGCGGCGCTGGCCGAGGCCGAGCCCTTCGAGCCGGCGGCGCTCGAAGCATTCACCAAGCAGTTCATCGCCAGCCGCAGCCTGCAGTTGAACGACCTCATTCACGCGCTGCGCGTGGCGCTGACCGGCAAAGCCGTCGGCCTGGGCCTGTTCGACACCCTGGCGATCCTCGGCCGAGAGCGCAGCCTGCGGCGGATCGAGTTGGCGCTGCGGCATGCCGAGGCGCCGGTATAATGTCTCGACGAGCGCATGTCGGCCGTCTGGTTCCCAGGCTCCGCCTGGGAACTGCCGCATCCGAGGCTCTGCCTCGCGATGATTTTCCTGTACACTCCGCAAGGCGGAGCCTTGCCGACAGTGCGTTCCGAGGCAGAGCCTCGGAACGAGAAGCGGAGTCTCAAGCAGTATGTCCACGGAAGAATCCTCTCGTCCCGCATCGACCGATTTCATTCGCTCGATCATCAACGAGCACAACGCCAACGGCCGCTTTGGTGGCCGCGTGCACACGCGCTTTCCGCCCGAGCCCAACGGCTACCTGCACATCGGCCATGCCAAGAGCATCTGTCTGAACTTCGGCATCGCCCGCGATTATGGCGGCAAGTGCAATCTGCGGTTCGACGACACGAACCCCGAGAAGGAGGAGCAGGAGTACGTCGACTCGATCATGGAGGACGTGCGCTGGCTGGGGTTCGAGTGGGATGGCCTGTACTACGCCAGCGACTACTTCCAGCAACTGCACGACTGGGCGGTGCAGATGATCAAAGCCGGCAAAGCGTACGTCTGCGATCTCACGGGCGACCAAATGCGCGAGTACCGCGGCACGCTCACCACGCCGGGCAAGAACAGCCCCTACCGCGACCGTTCGGTGGCCGAGAATTTGGACCTGTTCGCCCGCATGACCGCCGGCGAATTCGCCGACGGCGCCCGCACGCTGCGCGCAAAGATCGACATGGCCAGCCCGAACTTGAATCTGCGCGATCCGGTGATGTACCGCATCCTGCACGCCGAGCATCACCGCAGCGGCGACAAGTGGTGCATCTACCCGATGTACGACTGGACGCATGGCGAAAGCGATTCGCTCGAGCGGATCACGCACTCGATCTGCACGCTCGAATTCGAAAACCACCGTCCGCTGTACGACTGGTATATCGACACGCTCGGCATCTACCATCCGCAGCAGATCGAGTTCGCCCGGCTGAACCTGACCTACACCGTGATGAGCAAGCGCCGGCTGCTGGAGCTGGTGCGCGACAAGCACGTCGCCGGTTGGAACGATCCGCGCATGCCGACGATCGCCGGCATCCGCCGCCGCGGTTACCCGCCGGCGGCAATTCGCGCCTTCTGTGCGCAGATCGGCGTGTCGAAAGTCGACGGCGTGATCGATCTGGTGGTGCTTGAGAATTGCGTGCGCGACGAGCTAAACCGCACGGCGCCCCGCGTGATGGCGGTGCTCAACCCGCTGAAGGTCGTGCTCACCAATTTCCCCGAAGGAAAGGAAGAACTGCTCGATGCGGTCAACAATCCCGAGGACCCGAGCGCCGGCACGCGCCAGGTGCCGTTCACGCGCGAACTGTACATCGAGCAGGACGATTTCCGCGAAGAGCCGCCGAAGAAATTTTTCCGCTTGGCTCCCGGACGTGAGGTGCGGCTGCGCTGGGGATACTTCATCAAGTGCGAAGAAGTAGTCAAGGACCCCAAGACCGGCGCGATTGTCGAGCTGCGCTGCACCTACGACCCCGCGACCCGCGGCGGCAACGCCCCCGACGGCCGCAAGGTGCAGGGCACGATCCACTGGGTTTCGGCCAAGCACGCGCTCTCGGCCGAAGTGCGGTTGTACGACCACCTGTTCAGCAAGCCCGATCCCGACGAGGTGCCGGCCGGCGGCAACTACAAAGACAACCTGAACCCGCAGTCGTTGGTGGTGCTCAACGATTGCAAGCTCGAACCCAGCCTGGCCAAGGCCGAGGCGGGGAGCCGCATGCAGTTCGAGCGGCTGGGCTACTTCTGCGTCGACACGGTCGACAGCAAGCCGGGCCGCCCGGTGTTCAACCGCACCGTGTCGCTGCGCGACACGTGGGCGAAGATCGAGAAGAAAGGGTAACGCTCGACCGCTCGGCATGGTGAAGCATTGCGCGGCGCATTAGAATTGCGAGGACGACCACCATCGCATTTCCCCCGCCTGCCTACGCAAACGGTTCACCATGACCCTGCTGCCCATCGTTCTTGTCTCGGCCGTCGTGCTGACGATCGCGTACTTCACCTACGGTCGCGTGCTCAGCCGGCTGCTCGAGCTCGACCCTGCGGCCACCACGCCGGCCGTCGAGCTGCGCGATGATGTTGATTACGAGCCCATCGAGTCGAAATTCCTGCTCTCGCAGCATTTCTCGGCCATTGCGGCCGCGGGGCCCATCGTGGGGCCGATCCTGGCCGGCCTGATGTTTGGCTGGTTGCCCGCGCTGCTGTGGATTTTGTTCGGATCGATTTTCATCGGCGGCGTGCACGACATGACCGCGCTCACGGCCTCGATCCGCCACCGGGCGCGGTCGATTGCCGAGGTGGTCCGCGATCACATGACCCGCAGGTCGTACATTCTGTTCCTCAGCTTCGTGTGGATCGCATTGGTGTACATCATCGTGGCGTTCACCGATATCACTGCCGCCTCGTTCGTCGGCCGGCAGGAACTCGAAAACGGTGACGTGGTGACCGGCGGCGGCATCGCGACATCGTCGCTGCTGTACCTGGCGCTGCCGGTGGTGATGGGGCTGTTGCTGCGTTACACGCGGCTATCGCTGAACATGGCGACGCTCATCTTTCTGCCATTGGTCGGCGTGGCAATCTGGCTAGGGCAGAAGATTCCGTTCGACGTGGCGGCACTGCTGGGCATTGCCGACGGCGAAGCGCGCAAAGTGTGGGACGTGGGGCTGCTGGTCTACTGCCTGGTGGCAGCCGTGGTGCCGGTGTGGATGCTGTTGCAGCCGCGCGGCCACTTGGGCGGTTACTTCTTGTACGTGGCGCTGGCGGCTGGGGCGCTGGGACTGATGGTCGGCGGCGCCGAGGTGAAGTACCCGATGTTCCGCGGCTTCGAGGTCACCGACAACGGCCAAACACGCTCGCTGTTCCCGTTGCTGTTCATCACCATTGCCTGCGGCGCCTGCTCGGGCTTCCACTCGCTGATCGCCAGCGGCACCACCAGCAAGCAACTCAGCAAGGAGACCGACGCGCGCACGATTGGCTACGGCGCGATGCTGCTCGAAGCGATGGTCGCGATCGTCTCGCTGTGCTGCGTGATGATGTTCGCCCCCGACGCGCCAGAACTCGGCGGCACCGCGCCGAAGCCAAACCACATTTATTCGCAGGGGATCGGCAACTTCGTCGGCGTGCTTGGCATCCCGAAAGGGCTGGGCATTTCGTTTGCGCTGATGGCGTTCACCACGTTCGTCTACGACACGCTCGATGTCTGCACCCGCCTAGGTCGCTACATCATCCAAGAAGTGTTCGGCTTAAAGGGCTTCGCAGGCCGCTGGCTGGGGACCGCGCTGACGGCCGGTATTCCGGTGTTCTTCTTGATGCGGCATCCGACCGACGCACCGGTGCCGGTGTGGCGAGTGTTCTGGGACCTGTTCGGAGCCAGCAACCAATTGCTCGCGGCGCTCACGCTGTTGGGCGTAACCGTGTGGCTGTGGCGCACCCGCGGGGCGACCTGGGTGTGGTTCGTCACCGGGCTGCCGGCGGCATTCATGTACGCCATGAGCACGTGGGCCTTGGCCGCCATGACCTGGCCACATTTTCACACGGCCGATGGGTTCGCGACACCGCACGACCCCGTGCCATGGATTGGCGTGGTGCTGCTGGCGCTGGCGGCACTGATGCTGATCGAAGCGGTGCGCGTGATCGTCGGCCCGCGGCCGCAAACGCCCAGCGAACCGCGACCGATCCCGGCAACGGTATAGGCGTGCCAAGCTTTAGCCCCCGGCGAGTCGCCGCCGCGCTAACGTACCGCGCTGGGTGCCGATGCGCTGGCAACACTTGTCGTTGGCCGCCCCAGCAGCAGAAATTCGCCCTTCTTCAGAAACCTCGGCCGACGCTCGAGCACGCGCACATCGTCGGGCAGCTCCGCAGCGATTGCCGCGTATTTATCGGACCGAATCAACAGGCAGCCGTTCGACACATCTGCCAAAAACGCTCGCACATCGCTTGGCTCGTGCAACAGGGCGACATCACGCCGGGCGTAGTACACCAGGCTCGGATCGAGATCGCGGTAGGCGGCCAGCGGCATCGAGCCGCCGGTGCTGGCGCGCCAATGCGTCATCATTTGCGGGGCGGTGTGATAACGGTTGACGGCGGGCCCCGCGATGCCAAATCCGAGCACCACAAACAACACCGCGGAAGCGCCAAAGACGGCCAGGCATGCGCGGTTGCTTTCCTGCCGATGAAGTTGCCAGGCAACCAAACCACCAAAAAAAGGGACGAGACCGAATAGTCCAATGCCCCAGTCACCATCGAGCAGCCACACGCCGGCGACTCCCAAGGCAATCACTACGGCGCCGCCGACAGCGCTGCTCGAACCGAGCGCCCAACGGAACCATGCCCGATGCACCTCGCTCGGCCGTGCCAACCAGCGATCGACGAACGATCCAATCACCAGCGCCAGCGCCGGATATGCGGGCAACACATAGTTCGGCAGCTTGGTCTTCGAAAACGAGAAGAAGACGATGTATGCCGCGGCCCAGCAAGCGACGAACAAGTCGGCTTTGGACGATGCATCGCCCGATCGAATGCGGCGGACCAGGTGCACCAGCGCCTGCGGCAAAAATACCGACCACGGGAAAAAGCCAATCATCACCACCAACGGATGATAGAACACCGGTCCGGCGTGCCCCATGTTCGGCTGCAAAAAGCGCTTCGCGTTGTGCTCCAAAAAGAAGCTGCTCAACCATTGGCCATCGGTTCGCAAGCCCACGGCGGCAAACCAGGGAGACGCCACCGCGCCGATCACGACGATCGCCGTGATCGGCCGCAACGACCAGCCAACGTGCCAGACGGCTTGTGGCGAGAATCGCTTCCACCAAATCGCGCTTGGTGCTCGACCCAGGTGGTAGAGCATCAACAGGCCCACGGGCAGCACGAACGCCACGGGCCCCTTGGTGACCATGCCCAGGCCCATGCAGCCGTACATCGCCGCGGCGGTGCTCCAAGCAAGTTTGCCCCCTTCCAGTCCACCGGCACGCACGTACAGCCACAGCGCGGCAACTGTGAAAAACACTAACGGCGAATCGGGCGTGCACGCACGTGCCGAGACGTCGAAGATCACGTTGCTCGCCACCGCCACCGCTGCCCAAATTCCTGCGCGGCGATTGTAGATTTTCGCCCCGATTTGATACGTCAGCAATGACGTAGCCACGGCCAGCGCGGCGAATCCGACGCGCGCCGCGAATTCCGACTCGCCGAACACGCGAATGCCGCTGATCATCAACCAGTACACCATCGGCGGCTTATCGGTGACCAATCGGCCGTTGTACAGCGGCACCGTCCAGTCCTGCCGATCGATCATCTCGCGCACGATCTCGGCGTACAGCGTTTCGTCTTCGTCCCAGAACGTCGTCGCCCCGAGCCGCACGAAAAAAATGCATGACGCAATGGCGACGATCCAGAGCTGGTCACGAAACGACGGCGACATGGCAGCGACCCGCGCGAGGTGATGTAAACCGGGTCGGTACTTTACGCAGCACGCGCCGCCGCGCGAACGCCAGTTGCCGTCGCCTTGGTGCTAGCAGTTCTCGCGGCGTTCGGCGTTGGGCACGACAAGCTACGGCGATACACTGTTAGCCATGTCACGCGAGAATGCCCGCTTTTTGTCGATCCTGCTGTTTGGCGCGCTCGCAGCCTTCGCTGCGTTTCTGACCGTCGATTTGCCCGTGGCTCGTTGGTCGATCGAAAGCAGCCCGGTGCGGTTCCTACGTGGACCGATCGATGTTTGCGAGTTCTTCGGCGATGGATTCGCTGTGCTTTTGATCGCCCTGACCGTTTGGTCGCTCGACCAAGCACATCCCCGCGCCGCGTGGTGGCTGACGGCCAGCGCGTGGGGGGCGGGGATGCTTGCCAACGTCGTCAAATTGAGCATCGGCCGGCTGCGGCCGCGCAAATGGCTGGAGCATGCGGAGCAGGCGCTACACGGGCCGATGGACACCTTTACCGCATGGTTTCCCATCGGAGCGGGAGGCAGTGCTCATCAAAGCTTTCCCTCGGGGCACACGGCCAGCGCTTTTGGCCTGGCGGTGATGTTGGCTGCGATGTACCCGCAAGGGCGACGCTGGTTTTATGTGCTGGCGATCATGGTCGCAGTGCAGCGTGTGGTTTCGCATGCCCACTATGTAAGCGACGTCATCCTCGGCGGCCTGTTCGGATGGGCGGTCGCCACACTGCTCGCGCGGCGCATGGCGGCAAGCGAGAGCGAAAAGCCGGAATCGGCGAACGGATCAACAGGGTAGCTTTTTTTCGCGTTCCGCTTCGACGTGCCGCTTTTGCTATCATGTCGTCATGATGCAGTACGATTACGACGTGATCGTTGTCGGCGCCGGCCACGCCGGAACCGAAGCCGCCGCCGCGGCTGCGCGGATTGGCGCTCGCGTCGCGCTGCTGTCGACGAACCTCGACACCGTTGGCCAGATGAGTTGCAATCCGGCCATCGGCGGAGTGGCCAAGGGTCAAATCGTCCGCGAGATCGACGCGCTCGGCGGGCTCATGGGCCGCGCGATCGACGCCACCGGAATTCAGTTCCGACTGCTGAACCGCCGCAAGGGGCCGGCCATGCACAGCCCACGTGCCCAGGCCGATAAAAAGGCCTACCAGCACGAAATCAAGCGGCTGATCGAAGATCAACCCAACCTTGAGCTGCGGCAGGAAGTGGTTGAAGACCTACTGGTCGAGGCGCGCGGCGAACAAACGCAGGTAATGGGAGTCGCCGTCCGTGGCGGGGCCGTGTACCGCGCGCCGGCCGTCGTCATCACCACCGGCACGTTTTTGCAAGCGCTCATGCACACTGGCGAGAGCAAAACGCCCGGCGGCAGGGCAGGGGAGGGGACCACCGCGGGGCTGAGCGAAGCGCTGAGGCGGCTGGGATTCCGACTCGCACGGTTCAAAACCGGCACGCCGCCGCGCTTGAACGGCCGCACCATCGATTATTCGCGGACGGAGTTGCAGCCAGGCGACGACCGTCCGCAAGCATTCTCATTCCTGACGAAACACATCGAGCAGCAACAGGTACCTTGCTGGATTACGCACACGAACGAGGCAGTGCACGAACTGATTCGCGCGAATTTGCATCGTGCACCGATGTACTCCGGGCAGATCCGTTCAAGCGGACCGCGTTATTGCCCAAGCATCGAGGATAAGGTGGTCCGCTTTGCCGACAAGACGCAGCACCAACTGTTTCTCGAACCCGAAGGCCGCTCGACGCACGAAGTTTACGTCAACGGAGTGTCGACCAGCCTGCCACGCGACGTACAGGACGCACTGTTCCGCCTGATCCCTGGTCTCGAACGCGCCCAGATCATGCGTTACGGCTACGCGGTCGAATATGATTACGCTCCACCCGACCAACTGCGTCCGACGCTCGAAACGAAACGCGTCGCCGGATTGTATCTCGCTGGACAGATCAACGGCACAACCGGATACGAAGAAGCTGGCGCTCAGGGGCTCGTCGCCGGGGCGAATGCCGCCCTGAAGCTTCGCGGCGATCCATCGTTGACCCTAGCACGCGATGCGGCGTACATCGGCGTGTTGATCGACGATCTGGTGACGCGCGGCGTCGATGAGCCGTATCGCATGTTCACCAGCCGAGCCGAATTCCGCTTGCTGCTGCGCCACGACAATGCCGATCGACGCCTCACCCCGCTGGCGCACCGAATGGGTCTCATTGATGCGGGTCGCTGGCAGTCGTTTGCTCGAAAGGCAGAAGCGATCGAGCGCACGACTGCGCTGCTGTCGGCAACGCGCTGCGAGGGGCCGACCACGCTCGATGCCGTGCTCCGCCGGAACGAAACCACCTGGGACGACGTGGTGGCGCGTCTGCCGGCACTGGCTGCGGTTGATGCCGAGGTCGCCGAGCAAGTCACGAGCGACGTCAAATACTCAGGCTACGTGGCCCGCCAGGCGATCGAGGTGGAGCGGCAACGTCGGCTGGCCGACAAGCGCATTCCGGCGAATTTCGACTTCCAGGCGCTTACCCATCTGCGAACCGAGGCACGCGAAAAGCTCGCGCGCATTCAGCCGACCTCCTTTGCGCAGGCGAGCCGAATTAGCGGAATCACTCCCGCCGACCTCGCGCTGGTGATGGCTCACTGCACGAGCACTGCGGCACGCGATAGCGTCAATGACAGCGTCAGCCGGAATGCTGACGAATAATCGCCAGCCACGAGGTCGTGATTAGGAATTGACGCCAAAATCGCCCCGGCGAGTTTTTACAGTAGATAGCGTCATACAACGCAAATCTATGTCACGGCGATACTTGCGCCTATCGTGTCGATATTGACTGGTTCGGCTCGGTGGCTATAATTCCGTGGCTGGAAAGATCGGCAATTTCGGAAAGCGCGGATGGAATTGTCGATTACACAAGGACAATCGGCTAAACGATTTAAGGGTTACAGGGTGCTACGGCGATGGCCGAAGCACAAGCGTTCCACGGAGGATTAGGAGCTTCCCCGCTTTGCTGGCATCGTTGCCGAATCGCGCAGGGAAGCCCCGCTTTACTGGCCACCGAGGCTAGGGAGAGGGGTGGTTTGTCGTGATCAAAACCGTTTTTACAACGGGCGAAGCCGCCAAGATCTGCAAGGTCAGCCAGCAGACGATCATTCGCTGTTTCGACTCAGGCCAGCTCAAGGGATTTCGAGTCCCCGGCAGCCGCTTTCGTCGCATCCCACGCGATCAGCTGTACAACTTCATGCGGGACAATGGCATCCCGACCGATGCGCTGGAAAGTGGCAAGCGTAAAGTGCTCGTGGTCGACGACGATCAAGACCTGGTCGAGCTGATCACCGATGTGCTCGAGAAGGACGGCCGTTTCGAAGTGCGCGTCGCGAACAACGGGTTCGATGCCGGGATGATGGTCAAGGAATATCACCCCGATCTGATCGTGCTCGATGTGATGCTTCCCGATATCAACGGTCGCGAGGTCTGTCAGCGTGTTCGCAGCGACAGCACGATGGACGACGTGAAAATCATCTGCATCTCGGGCATGGTCGAGGAAGACAAGATTGCCGACCTGCGGGCCGCTGGCGCGAACGACTTCCTCCACAAGCCGTTCGAGATCGAGCAATTGGTCGAACGCATGTGCCAGCTGCTCGACATGGAGCCGGCCCACGCGCGCTAATGCGGGGGAGCGAGGGACTGAGGGATGGAGGGACAGAGCAATCGAGCGACGGCCCACAGCGTCCCTCCATCTCTTGATCCCTCAATCTCCCCGTCGCTTCAACATGCGCTCGAGCGCGAGAAGCTCGAAGCGTTAGCCGAGTTTGCCGCCGGCGCCGGCCACGAGATGAACAATCCTCTGGCGGTCATCGCCGGCCGCGCGCAATTATTGCTGCGCGATGAAACCGATCCCCAGCGACAGCGCGACTTGGCCGTGATTCACGCGCAAGCGCTGCGCGTGGTTGAAATGATCTCCGACCTGATGCTGTTCGCCCGTCCGCCGGCGCCGCAGCGTAAAGTCTGTGATGTCGCTGCAATCATTAATCGCGTTGCCGATGAAGTGGCGCCTCGGGCGCACGATCGCCAGGTTCGGTTGGTTCGTCCAACCATCGACGATTCGCTGCGTGCAAACATCGATGAGGTCCAAATTGCCGTCGCCCTACGCGCAGTTTGCGACAACGCCCTGCATGCGCTCGGACGAGGCGGCGTGCTGGCCATGGATGCGCGGCAATTCGAGGACCGAGTCGAAATTGCCATTTCCGACGATGGACCCGGTTTTTCGCCCGAGGCACGGCGACACGCGTTCGATCCCTTCTACAGTGGCCGCAGCGCCGGCCGAGGCTTAGGCACTGGGCTGTCGAAATGCTGGCGCATTGCGACGAATCACGGCGGATCGGTCGCCATCGATAGCGCGCCCGGAAAAGGGACCACCGTTACCGTGGTGATCCCCGCGGCTTAGGCTCGTCGCCTCAACTGGCCTTCCGCTCCAGCACAAGCAGCACGAAGGGCTCGCCGTCGGGCGCCTCGAACGTCTTCGGCCGCTGCGGCGAATCGTCGGGACCGAAACACAATTCCAGTTTCTCGCCGTCGAAGCGATAGATGCCCGCGCGCATCTTGCCTTCGTTGAGCGTGATATCCATTCGCTTGGGATCGGTGCTCGTATCGAGCGTGTACGGCGCCTCAAGCTTCTCGGCTCCTTCGCCCACCTCCAACACCAGGTTGCTGAACTGGAAGGTCAGCAACAGGTCGCGAATCAATTTCTCGCGCACGAGTTCCAAATCGATATCCTGGCCATTCACCTTCAGCGTTTTGATCTCCCAGGCGCCTTGCAAGCGATCGACGTCGGTTTGCGCCTCGTCGGCTGCCCGTGCTACAACGGCGCAGATCGCTGTGGCCGATAACATCACCAGTCCGAACACAATCGTGCGCGCGGTCATGGCAGCTCTCCCTGAAATGCGGTCGTCATCATGCGGTCGATGGTCGAATATCATATCCGTCGGCCAAGAACGCGTCACGCAAACGCTGCTCGAGCGCCTTGAGCGCTTGACGCTGCGACTCGGTCAACGGCTGGCGGCCAGCCCCGGGTTCGAAGCCGCGTGCCGACAGTCCGGCGCGGAATCCGTCGGGGAAATCGCCGCCGCCGATCATCGTATCGAACAGTGCTAGCAGCCGCGGCTGCAGCTTCATTGCTTCCGACCACTGCGCTGACTTTGCGAGATCGTAAATCTTGCGCGTCAATTCCGGGACAATTCCACTGGTGGCATTCGTGCCGCCGTCGCAACCCGCCGCTAGCATCGGCACCAAGACCGCTTCCCATCCGGTGAGAAATGAAAAGTCAGGCCGCTTCGGTCGCACGGCTGCGATCATCCGCATCATCTGCGGTAAATCACCCGAGGAATCCTTGATCGCCACGATTCGCGGGCATTCCTCGGCCAAGCGCACCACCGTGGCGACGTCGATCGGCGAGGCGAATTTTGGAATGTTGTACAGCGTCACATCGATCGGCGTATTGCGGCCGATCTCGCGAAAATAGGCGTAAACGCTGTCGGCGCTGAGCGGATAGTAGTACGGCGCCACGATCGCCACCGCCCGCACGCCCAGGCGGTGATAGTCCTCGCACGCGCGCAGCGTTTCGCGTACGTTCGCCTCGGCTGCCCCGGCCAGAATCGGCACGCGGCCGGCCACTTGATCGGCAATGATGGCAATAATCCGCCGGCGTTCCTCGACCGAAAATCGCGTGAATTCGCCGGTCGGACCGTTCGGATACAAGCCGTGTACGCCGCGTTCGATCAGCCAATCGACGTACCGTCGCAGCTCAGGCTCGTTGATGTTGCCACCGCGATCGAGCGGCACGAGGTTCGGCGTGAAAATGCCCTGCAATCGTTCAGAGGAAGCCATGGTTCGCAGCAGTCCCTACCACAGAATGGAGCCCAATCACAAACGAGTAGCTTAGGCTGTGTTTGATCGTTGAGAAACCACTGCGAGGCGTTTTCAGCGCTGGCCGCCGCTTGGTCTTGTCGATATCCGCGCGTTGACCTAAGCTTTCGGCCGATACGCAAACCCGCTTTGCCTAGTGCGCGTATGCGCGAGGATCGCGCCAGCGCTTTGACGACCCGAGGAACAACATGGATGTTTGCCCATCGGTTCAAGTCCATACCGACGCGGATGCGTCACCCGCATCTCTCGCGACCGAGCACACGATCCACGAAACGTCGCGGCGGCTAACAGGTTCGTTGCGACAGGCCATCGCGCGCACGCGACGTTGGTTTTTCGATCAGCAGCACGCCGACGGCTACTGGGTCGC
>DASZPI010000618.1:0-4174 GCA_035550355.1 Pirellulales bacterium | reverse complement strand
TGATGCTCGGCGGCGCCGTGTGCATCTTTTGCCTTGGGCGCGTCGTCGAAAGCTACGGCCGCGGCTGATGGGCGGGAATGCGGCCGTTACCTCGATCCATCAAACGTCGACGGATTCAGGGATCGAAATATCCTCGTGCGTTAGCCCGGGCTGCCAGCGCGACATCACGCTCATCGTCCGCGAGCCATCGCTGAAGCTGACGCGATTTCGGCCTGCTGCCTTGGCGTGATACAGTGCCGTGTCGGCGCGTTCGAGCAGCAGTTCGGGCGAGTCGCCGGCGATTGCCTCGGCCACGCCACCGCTTACGGTTACGCCCGACTTAACCTCGAGCATCTTGCGAATTCGTTCGGCGCCAATGCACGCTCCGTCCAGGTCGGTTTGCGGCATAAGGATCACGAACTCCTCGCCGCCGAATCGGGTGACGATGTCGGTTTCGCGCGCCACTTCCTCAATGATTCGTGCGACGGATTGCAGGACCTGATCGCCTGCCAAGTGGCCGCGCTCGTCGTTGATTTGCTTAAAATGGTCGATGTCGAAGATGACCACCGAGAAGTGCAGTTCGTAACGATGCTTCATCGCGACCCAGCTTTTCAGCGTGTCGTCGAGCGCACGTCGATTCGCCACGCCGGTAAGTTGGTCGATCCGCAGTTCGGTGAATGTCATTAGTTGATGGCTTTGCCGACGGATTTCGTCGTAAGCGCGAGCCAACTGCGTGCCCAACTCCATGGTCGGCCCGAGCATGTCTTCCACTTCCTTGCACAGCTCGCGCCAGGCCGATTCTTCGCCGCGCTCGCTGAGTTCGTTAACCCGCGAGCGAAACCGTACGATGCTTCCCTGGTGTCGTGCCAGGCTTTTGCGCAGTACTTGTGCGATCGACTCTAGATCTTTGGCGACCGCTTGCGCCCGTTTCATGTCGGCCCGTGGGTTCGAACTGTCCGACAAAACCGTTTGCGCGTTTTGACGTCGGCCGATTGCGTAGCCAAGGATGGCGACCAGCGCCAGGGCTACCGATGTTGTCATCATCGGGGCGATGCGGAGTGTTTCGAGATCGAATGCAAGGACAGACATTGCCGTTTCCTAGTCGTAAACTCCGCGATTGAATCGTGGCGAAGGCGGCTCAATAGCCCTTACGCGAACCAAACCCTCGCATGCAAAACAACCCCCACAGCACGACCAAACTCAGCAAAATAAACCATTCGCGCGGATTCATGCCGTGCATGCGGTGCACCACGCGCTGCGCGGCGCTGCTGACCGACGATATGGCTGTGGACCACCACACGCTACAAATTCGCGAACCTGGCCTTCGGTAGAGCTTTCACCACCAAAACTGTAGGTCATGTTTTGTGTGTGGCAGTGGCATGCACGATCTCGCCGAAGGCATCGGATCGCACCGGTGCTAACGATTGCACAGGCGATGGTAGATCTTGCGGCCCGTGCCGCGATCAGCGATGCACCATCAAGCGTTCGCAGGCCGCCCTGCCGGGCGCACATGGGAGGATTGCAAGGTCTTGATCGGCAACCGCGAACGGCAACGAGCTATGGCTTGGATGCGCGCTTAGGGTATCCGACTGCGCTATTGCCGCGCTATTACCGCGATGCCGGACTTCTCGCTCGACGGAGCCCCACCCATGCCGGCCACCCTCGCTTGAAAACGGGCCTTACGTCTGCAACTCCGCGATCCGACCTAGCTCTGCCTTTGCAATTGTCCCGGGCCTTTCGGCCCGCTAGATCAGAATGCCGGCGATGCATGCGCTGCAAAAGCACGCCAGGGTGCCGCCGAACATCGCGCGCAACCCAAGGCGCGCCAAGTCGCCTTGCCGGCTCGGCGCGATCGCCCCAATGCCGCCGATCTGAATGCCGATGGAACTGAAGTTCGCAAACCCGCAGAGTGCGTACGTCGCCAGCACCTGGGCGCGTTCGCTGATCTCTTGGTTGGTCTTCATCGCGCTCAAATCGACGTAGGCCAGGAACTCGTTGGCCGCCATGCGCGTTCCCAACAACTGTCCGACTTTGTAGGAATCGACCCATGGTACGCCAATCAGCCACGCGAACGGTCGAAAGGCGTAGCCCAGCGCGGCGCGCAAGGTCCATGTCGACTCGCCGACGTAGCCCACTTGCGTGCCGACCCAGCCCAGCATTGCATCGAACATCGCAATCAAGGCCAGGAATGCGATTAGCATGGCCGCAACGTTGATCGCCAGCTTTACTCCGTCACTGGCGCCGATTGCCGCCGCTTCGATCACGTTCGCGGCGCCGGTCTCGGCGCTCATCTCCACGCGGCCCAATGTTTTGGGCACCCCGACCTCGGGCTGTAAAATCTTGGCCATCATCAGCGCTCCCGGGGCGGCTATTACGGAAGCACGCACCAGATGCTCGGCACTGACGCCAAAGCTCACGTACGCAGCCATCACGCCTCCGGCGACCGTGGCAAAGCCGCCGATCATTACCGCCATCAGCTCCGAGTTCGTCATGTCATTCACGAACGGACGTATGATCAGCGGAGCCTCGGTTTGACCGACAAAGATATTCGAAGCCGCCGAAAGACTTTCGGCGCCTGAGGTGCGCAGCGTTTTTTGCATCACAATGGCTACGACCTTGACGACCCACTGCATGATTCCCAAGTGGTATAGGATCGACATTAGCGCCGAGAAAAAAATAATCGTCGGCAACACGCCAAATGCGAATGAACGAACAAGCGCTAGCCGATTGGGCATGTTGGCTTCGTCAGGCTTGGCGTTGATCCCGAAGACGAACGTGGTACCGCTATCGACGAAGCCCAGCAGCGCTGTGAACGCGTCGCCGATGACATGGAAAAATTGTTCGCCCGGCACCGTCCAGAGCGTGAGCATGCCAAAAGTAAGCTGAAGTAACAGCGTGCCGACGATTACGCGTGGTCGCACTTTCCACCGATCGGCACTCATCAACCATGCCAAACCGATCATTACAAACAGTCCACAAAAGCTGATCAATCGTTCCATGGACGAATCCTCGGGAGCATGAATCGGAGCAGTATAAGCATGAGTCCCGGTGCAAGCCACGGGCGGCCCGGCACGGAGCACCCCTGCGGTCATGACGGTCGATCGAACCGCGGCTATGATCGAGCGTGATGAACCATGCTCGTCAAAGCTGCGCAAGTCTGCAACAGTTGCTGGCGGCGGCGCTGCTTATTGCAGCCGTCGGTTCGGCCAATCTGGTCGAGGCCGGTGGCGGACCAGAGAACGTGTTTCTGGTGGTCAATTCTCAAAGCTGGGCGTCTCGAAGCGTTGCCAACCATTTCATCCACAACCGCAATCTCCCAGCCAGCAATGTGCTCTATCTCGACTGGCTTGGTCCGCTCGATACGGTTGATATCCGCACTTTTCGCGAGCAGATTTTGGGCCCGATCTTCGCGTCCATCCAGCATCGCCGGCTCGACGACCACATTGACTACGTTATCTACTCGAGCGACCTGCCGTGGTCGGTCGATGCGCGCTCCGAGTTCGCCAATCCGAAGCCACCCGACGTGTTAAACCCGGTCGGCTCGATCAGCGGTATGACCTATTTTGCTGGGCTGATTCTGGCACGAAGCCCCGCGTTTCTTGCGTTCGATGCAAATCAGTACGCTCGGTCGCCGCAGCCGAAGGCCGGCGTGCCCTCGACGCGGGCTTTCCGCAACTGGTACGGGTGGGGCGAAAACGGCGTCTTGCTCGAAGCAGGCGGCGCGCACTATATGCTCTCGACCATGTTGGCCGTGACGAGCGGTCGAGGTAACTCGGTTGGCGAAGCGATCGAATACCTGCGGCGCAGTGTAGAAGCCGACGGCACTCGGCCGCGCGGCACGATCTACTACACTGAAACGGAAGACGTGCGGACGAAAACTCGAAAGGGATCGATAGACGCGGCGGTGGCATCCCTCGAGAGCTTAGGAATTCGTGCTCAGGTGGGTGCATGGAAAGTCCCGCCGTTCAAAGTCGACGTCCAGGGGCTGACCATGGGCGCTGCCGACTTCGATTGGTCCAGCTCGCACAGCCAGTTTCGAGCCGGCGCCATTGCCGACAACTTAACGAGCCTGGGGGGCGATCTCCATGTCGGCGCGTCGCAGGTTCCGTTGACCGAGTTCCTGCGCTTTGGCGCGGCCGGCGCCAGCGGCGCGGTGGTCGAACCCTACGCCGTGCAGGCGAAGTTCCCGTTGCCC
>DASZPI010000617.1:0-6310 GCA_035550355.1 Pirellulales bacterium | reverse complement strand
CCCGGCGGCTGCAATCGACGCCTTGGTTGGGCTGGTAGATCGTGAACTAGCCCGCGGCGCGGCGCGGGCCGCCGAACGCCGGTATCGCGCGGCGCAGCGAATCTCGGTTGATCGTCCGACCACCGAAATCGGGCTGCGGTTGCGCCTTGCCGCCGCGATGCTCGGCCTCGACGTCGGTGAACCGGCCGACGAGCGCGTTCGGCTGGGCGATTCGGTGCTCGAGCCCGAAGCGTTCGAGGCGATGCTCGCCAGTCTCCGTGGCTCGGCAGTCGCCGCTCAGTCGAACGGCGAACGACCGTTCCGCGACGCCTTCCGAATGCCAGTCGCTCCGGCAGCATTCCGCGGTGCGAACTGGCAAACAATTGCCCCAGCGCCGTTGCTTCGCACCGAATCGCGGGCCAATCGCAAGCCGGCGCCAACGCCATTGCCGCCGATGCTCGCCATCAAATCGGCGGGAGCAGTGTCGATCATCAACGATGGACAGATCCTCGCATGCTACGATGCCGAGGCAGCAAAACTTCGTTGGCGAATCACAGCGCCCGACGCCCCAGCGAACGTCGTCGCCAGCGCATCGATGCCGCCGATCGTGCGCCGCAGCCGCGTGTTTGCGCGCCGGCTTCGCAGCGAAGGCGCCCAGATCGTTGCGGTTGATCTGAACGACGGCAGGCTGCTGTGGGAAACATCGCCCCAGCAGATGATCGTGACCGATCCGCTGGCGGTCGGCGACGAGTTGTTGGTCGTGATTGCCGAGCCGGCGCAGCAGGAGACGACGCAGCTCGTGCTTGCCCGGTTGGACAGCCAGACGGGCGACATCGTGCATCGCGCTCCGCTGGTTCAGCTTCGCGACCAGTGGCAACGCCGCGTTCCCGCATCCGCGGTGCTGACCGACGATACGTTCGTGCTTGTCGCCGGTGGATGCGTTTTGGCCGCCTCGACCGACGGCACCGTGCATTGGCTCAGGCGGCAAATCTGGATCGGCGGAGTCGTCGAGCACCGCGACCTAGCTCGGATGCTGCCACCTGTGGTATTCGATGGCAGCGTCGTCGTACAGCAGCCGGGCGTTCCGAGCATCGCGTGCATTGATGTGGCGCGCGGCTGGGTGCGTTGGCAGCGCGTGGCGCCTGAAGTGCTGCGAACCTTTGCCATCGATGCCGCGACCGTCGGCCTGCAAATGCCCCAGCATCTGATTGCCTGCGATGTCGCCTCGGACACTGAGCGTTGGCGCTACGCATCGGGTCGGTCGCCGGAATTGATGGCGGCCGGCGACGGAAGCATTTTATTTGCGACACGAGACCCGCCAACCAAAGCGCCGCGCGCTTGGCTGAACTGGCTCGACGCGGCGACCGGTCGAGCAATCGCGGCCGCCAGCATCGCCACGCCCGACGAAACCAACTCCCCTGTTCGCATCGATTCGATCGTCGGCGCATCGGACCACCCGTTCATGATCGGGCACGCGACCACGGATTCGAAAGCGATGGTCGCAGCGCCGTTGGTCGCTCGCGGCCAGGCGGCCAGCGCCGACACCGAATCGCAGGTTCCGCATGCATGGCTTCCGCCCTTGGCAGGCAACCTAGGCGATCCGTTCGCGGCTATGGACGGCTGGGTGCTCGTGGCCAGCGAAGCCGACCATGCCACTGGTCCGCAAGCGACCAACGACCCTGGCAGCGTTTACGTCACACTGGCTTCGCCGGAGCGCCCCACGCGATGGATGCGCCACCTGGCGATACCAGCCGACACCAACGCAAAGCTGAATATCGCATTCCAAAACGCTGCCGACGAACCGTGCACCATTGACATCGAGGTTGCTGGTCAGCGAAGGTTTGAGCAGGTGTTCAAAGCGTCCGAATCCGCCGCAGAACCGAACATGCTCGAAGTCGACCTGTCGCCGTTTCGTGGCAAGTCGGCCTGGATCGTCGTCACCGCGCGCTCGGCCGATCGCGGCAAAGCGCACGTCGTTTGGCAGCGCATGGACATCGTGGAGCAGCGCCCATGACGAACATTACGCGGTCGCCGCTCGTGGTGCTGTTGATCGCCGTCGCGGGTGTTTTGTCGGCCGGCCACAGGCGACTACTCGCTTTCCAAGGCGAGTGGGAGCTGACGCGCGAAAGCGAAGAGGCCCAGGCGCGCGGCCTCGAATGGTTGGCGCGTCACCAAGGCGACGATGGCAATTGGGGGTCAGAAAATCTGGGCCTGGTTGCCGTCGCGGCGCTCGCGTTTCTTGCCGACGGTCATACGCCGCAGCATGGTCGCTATGGCCAGGTGGTCGCGCGCGCCCTGGATTACATCGTCGAGCACGCGCAGCCTTCGGGCCTGCTGAACATCGCGGCCGAGAAGCGCGACATGTACAACCACGGTCTATCGGCCTTCGTGCTGGGGCAGGCCCACGGTGTGAGCGACGACGCGCGGCTGGGCCCGGTGCTCGATCGCGCGCTGAAGCTGATCGCAAGCACGCAATGCGACGATGGCGGCTGGGAGTACGCGGCAAAGCGCCGCCCGAAGGGACACGACCTGAGCCTGGCGGTCATGCAAGCTCTTGCTTTGCGCAGCGCCGTCGACAGCGGGCTTGAAGTCCCGCCCGAGGTGATCGAGTTGGCGATCAAAAGCGTGCGCCGACACTATCGTCCCGACGGCGTCAAAAAAACGCCAATCGACGAAGCCGAAATGCAAAAGCTGCCAGGGCAGTTCACCTACACCGGCGGCAACGATGGCACGTTGGCCATGGCCGCGTGCGGAGTGGTCTGCCTGCAAGAGTTCGGCCAATACGACGATTGGCGAATTGCCAAGAACATGGAGGTCATTGCGCGGGCGGTGAAAGAAATGAAGCCGCCGACCAAGCCCGATGGCAAGATCCCTTTCGACGCCTACACAACTTATTACGTCGGCCAGGCAATCTATCAGGTTGGCGGCAAACCTTGGCGCGAACTGTATCCCGTGCTGCGCGACGCGATCGTTGCCACGCAGCGCCATTCCGACGATCCGAATCGCGACGGCTCATGGATCGAGACGAAGCGCGTGGGTGGCCGTGAAGGCGAACTCTACGCAACGAGCGTCGCCTGCTTCGTGCTCGCCATTCCCAACCGTTACCTGCCGATCCTGCAAGAGGGACGGATCGATAGTTTGCGAAAGTTTCAGACCCAATAACCGCGTCGCAGGTCCAGGTTCATCGGCATGATCACTTTCGCGTCCGGAGCAGCGGCCTTTGCCATCGCCGGGCTTGTCGCCGCGCTCGCGCCGGTGATCGTGCATCTGCTTCAGCACCATCGCTACCAAACCATCGATTGGGCCGCGATGGACTTCTTGTGCGAAGCGCTCCAGCAAAGCCGTCGAACGCGGCTGCGAGACATTCTCCTGCTCATCCTGCGCATGGCATGCGTTGCGCTGTTTGGGCTCGCGATGGCACGCCCGTTTCTGACAACGGGCTCTCAGGAACCGGTCGGGAATCAACCTGTGCACGCCGTGCTGCTAATCGACAACAGCCTGAGCATGGCCTACGAACAGCTTGGCAGCACGCTACTCGACCAGGCGCGCAGCCAGGCGCACGATTACGTGGAAAGCTTGCCCCTTGGCAGCCGCGTCAGCGTATTGCCGCTGTGTGCGAGTGAAGGGACCTTTAGCCGCGATGCCTATCTCCGCGCCGACGACGCGCTCGACGCGCTGGACGCGGTCACGGTTGCCGATCGTGAATCGAACCTGAGCGCCGCGGCGGAAATGGCCCTCGAGGCCTGTCGACACCTGCCCGAGCCCCGCGGCAAGCGTGTTGTATTGTTCAGCGATGTGCAGGCAAACAATTGGCCCGCCGAAGTCGTAAGCCGCGCGTTCGCCTCGCTCGACAGCGTGCAGGTTGTTCCGGTCGGCCCGCGCCGCCGCGAGAACGCGTGGATCGCCGACCTACGCTCTACCGATGCCGTTGCAGCGGTGCAGGCCCCAACCGAATTCGTAGCGACCGTGCGTTACGAAGGCGTTTCACCCCGACGGAATGTTGAAGTCACGTTCGCCGTTGACGACGTTACGGTCGACAGCCGTACGATCGATCTTCAGCCCGGACAAACGCGCGAGATCACCGTCGAGCACCGCTTCACCACCCCCGTCGAACCTGGTGGAATCGCCTTTGCCACGGTACGAGCATCGCTGAGCGCCGACCGTTTGGCCGAAGATGATTCGCGCACGCTCATGGTTCCGCTGGTCGAGGCGCTGCCGGTGCTCTTTGTCGATCAATGGGGCAGCGACGAAGATCCCGCCCTCGACCGTTACGGCGAGACTTACCGCCTGCGCCGCTTGATGCAGTCGAGCACCTCGTCCGACGCGCAGCGTCGCAGCATGCCGCGGCCGCATCACCTGCGGATCGGCGAGCTTTCGCGCGATCTCCTGGCTCAAGCGCGGCTGGTGGTTGTTGCCGGCATCGAGTCGCCGGGCGACTCGGTTACGTTATTGCGCGAGTTTATCGAATCGGGCGGACAAATCATCATCGCGGCCGGCGATCGGTTCGACCCGCGCGCCTGGAATCAGCTCGCTTGGCGCGATGCGGCCGGTATCTTGCCGGCGCCGTTGAGCGATACACTCTTCGGCTCGCGGCCTATCGACACGGCCGCCAAAATCGAGCCATTTGCGCTCGATCCCGCGAGCATGCAGCATCCGTACTTCCTGCTGGAAGGCGCGTCTCCGCAGCAGATTTCCGACCTGTACCGCGAACCGCTGTTCTTCCAGGCAGTCGCCGTTGCATCGAGCACGGCGACCAACGTCGATCCACCGCCGCGAGTGATCGCGCGGTTCGACAACGGCATGCCGTTCATCGTGGAGCGTACGATCGGTCGAGGACGCAGCACCTTCATCGCATCCGCGATTCAGTCCGACTGGAACACGCTGACGATGACCAACGCGGTGTTGATGTTCGATCGCATGATCCGCGGGGCCATCGAGGCGACCCTGCCGCGCAGAAACTTCGAATCGCTCGAGGCGCTCGAGTTGCCGGTCGATGCCTTCGATCGTCAGCATCGCTTCAGCTTGCTGCGTCCTGTAACCGGCGGCTCGTTCAGCGGTATTGCCGAACCGCTAACGGTCGACGCCATTGGCACCGACGACTCGGGCGCACCAACCTACGGCGTGCGGCTCGCCGATCTTTCACGCCGAGGCGTTTATCGCGTGATCGTGGAGCGTGCTGTGGCTGCACAGCCGGAAAAGCTGGCCGAGATCGCACTCGCCATCAACGGACCCGGGCGCGAATCGGAATTGGCATCGCTGGACGAAGCGCAGTGGCGTCAACGAGTCGCCGCGAGCAACGTCGGTTGGGTCGGCGATGGCACATCGGTTCCGCTCGACGGCCCAGGCTTCTATGCGCCGAATCTTTGGAAGTGGTTGCTGGCCGCCGTGCTTGCCGGTCTTGTCTTCGAATCAGTCGTTCTTGCGCTGCCCAACCTGCGCCGGGAGCAAGCGGCATGAGTTGGCACGAGCTCGTCGAACGCGTGGCAGGCGTTAGCTCGACCGAAGCCATCGAGCAATGGAAGCCGGCGCTGGCCGCCCCATGGGCGCAGGGACACACGGGCGCGATCGCGCTGGTGTGCATTGCAATCGTCGGAGCCACGACGATCTTCTACTTGCGCCTGCAACAATCGCCCAGGCGAGTCGTCGGACTGCTGCTGGCGGTCTCACGCGGGGCGCTCGGCTGCTTGCTGCTGCTCATGCTGGCCGAACCGACGCTCGTGCTGCGCCTCGTTCGCCATCCGCAGCCGCTGGTGTATTTGCTGTTCGATGGAACGGAAAGCATGAAGACTCGCGATCCGCTTCCCAGCGACGAACGGCAGCGCTGGGCGGCGGCGGCCGACGTGGTCTCGCGCGGCGACGAATCGTTGTCGCGCATCGATTTGACAAAGCAACTGCTCACGTCGTCCAAGGTCGACTTTTTACGGCGATTACAGGCTAAATATCGCCTCAAAGCATTTCTGTTCGAGGGACCTCAATCGGTGCGTGCGCTCGGGATCGATGAGTCGGGCGACCCGGCGGATCGCGCGCCACCGCTTGCTGCGCAACTTTCGACCGATGGCGCGACGACCGCCTTGGGCGCCGCGCTCAACGACCTTGCGAGCCGTCATGCGAACAGCCATCTCGGCGCGGTGATCGTGTTCAGCGATTTCGACCAAAACGCCGGACCTTCGCCGCTTGTTCCGGCCCAGTCGCTGCGAGTGCCGCTGTATGCGATCGGCATCGGGCCGCGTGCCTCGGTCGACTTGGCTGTCGAGCTCGACGCTCCGCCGGTGATGAAAAAGTCGGAAAGCGCGAGCATTCAGGTGCTGCTGCGTCAGCAGGGGCTTACCGG
>DASZPI010000616.1:0-2207 GCA_035550355.1 Pirellulales bacterium | reverse complement strand
GGCGCACGAGGTACTCGAGCGTTTTGCGCGCAGCGACATCGCCCATGCGACCCGCGAAGAATCCATTCGGGAAATGCTCGACGCGGCGCTCGACGCGCTGGCCCGCGAGCGCTATGGCAAGCAGCCGCTGCCGGCGGTGATCGTGCAGATCGAGCAGATGCGCCGGCGATTGTGGGCGTTTGCGCATTGGCAGGCGGCCTGGGCGCGCGACGGTTGGGAGATTCGCCACAGCGAGGCGTCGGTGCGCCAACTCGTGGGCGACTGCGCGCTGGAGGTCGACGGCCGCAGTATGAACGTGCGCGGCCGCATTGACCGGATCGATTTCAATCCGCAAACCGGCCAGTGGTTCTTATTCGACTACAAGACCGGCGATCGGGGACGTGAGCCCGACGAGGCCCATCGCAGCAGCGCCGGCGCCTGGATCGATTTGCAGTTGCCGTTGTATCGGCATTTCGTCGCGCCGCGACTAGGCGCGTCGCCGCGCGTCGGTTACATCACCCTGCCCAGGTCGATTCGCGAGGTGAAGCCGCGGCTGGCCAATTGGACCGACGCCGATTTTGAGTC
This sequence comes from Pirellulales bacterium, assembly GCA_035550355.1. Lineage (GTDB taxonomy): Bacteria > Planctomycetota > Planctomycetia > Pirellulales > PNKZ01 > DATAXP01. The sequence continues at coordinate 1,643 of DASZPI010000616.1, read as the reverse complement.
GGCAATCGAGCAAGCGCGCGCCGTCGTGCGTAGTATTTGGGCCGAGCGTTTCTGGCCCCCGGCTTCGATTCCGCCGGCATTCTCCGAACCGTTCGCGGCCATCTGCCACGATCACCAATTCGGCGCGGCTGTGGCGGCTGCGGCCGAGGGCGAGGAGTCGGCATGAACGCCTCGCGCTCGAGAACTGTTGCGCCGCCGATCGTCGAGAATGTGGTGATCCGCGCCAGCGCCGGCACCGGCAAGACGTTTCAACTGTCGAATCGGTTCATCGCGCTGGCCTGCGCCGGGCAGCCGGTCGAGCAGATTTTAGCGGTCACGTTCGCGCGCAAAGCGGCCGGCGAGATTGTCGACCGCATTCTGCTGCGCGTGGCCGAAGCGGCACTCGACCCGTCCAAGGCGCGCGAATTGGCGCAATGCGTCGGCGCGCCGTCGTTCGACTCGTCGGCCTGGCGCGCGCAACTCAAACGGCTCGTCCAGCGGCTCAGCCGGCTGCGAATCGGCACGCTCGACAGCTTCTTCGTGCAATGGGCCAGCCACTTTAGCCTCGAGCTTGGCTTGCCTCCCGGCTGGCGGATCATCGACGAGCTGAGCGAAGCGGCCGTTCGGTCCGAAGCAATTCGCACGGTGCTCGAACGGCACAAGGCCATCGAGATGGTCGCCCTGTTGCAACTGCTCAGCAAGGGCGAGGTGCGTCGCTCGGTCACCGACGAGATTTCCGAGACCGTGATCCAGCTATATTCGCTGTATCGCGAAACAGCGCCCGAGGCGTGGCGCTCGTTGCCGCGACCGCGACGGCTCAAGCCCGAAGAGCTAAATGCCGCCATCGTGGCGCTGGCCCAGGTCGAATTGCCTGAGCACAAAACCTGGGTGGCGAAGCGCGATGCCGACGTCGAGTTCGCCCGTATCGAGAACTGGCAGGCATTCATCTGCGATGGCATCGCCAACAAAATCATCTGCGGAGAGACCACGTATTGCCGCAAGCCGATCGAGCCGCCCGTGGTGGCCGCGTACCAGCCGCTCATCGACCAGGCGCGGGCGGTGCTCGTCGGCCAGTTGGCCGATCAAACCGAAGGCACCTGGAAGCTGCTCGACGACTTTCATCAGGCCTACGAGCAGTTGAAGCTCGAGCGCGCCGGCTGGCGATTCGACGACATCAACCACAAGCTGGCTCTCGCGCTGGCCGAGGGCAAGCTGAGCGATTCGTCGTACCGGCTCGACGCGCGGCTGGGGCATCTGCTGCTCGACGAGTTTCAGGACACCAGCCGTGCCCAATGGGAGGTGATGCGGCCGCTGGCCGAAGGCGTGGTGAGCGACGAGGCCGGCTCGTTCTTGTGCGTCGGCGACGTGAAGCAGGCGATCTACGCATGGCGCGGCGGGTTGTCGGAGATTTTCGACACCGTTACCCGCCAGCTCGACGGCCTGTCGCAGTCGTCGCTGAAGCAAAGTTTTCGTTCCAGCCAAGCGGTGATCGATACCGTGAACACCGTGTTCGCGAACCTCGCCAAGAACGAGGCGCTCAACGACGATCAGCATCCAGACCGCTATGCCAGGGTGCGCGACAATTGGTCGGAAAGCTACGAAACGCACACCACCGCGCGCCGCGAGCTTAAAGGGCATTGCCAACTGTCGGTGGCGCCGCGCGG
>DASZPI010000615.1:0-7365 GCA_035550355.1 Pirellulales bacterium | reverse complement strand
CTTTCTTCTGGTCTGACATGCTCTCGTGCCCGGCCCACGGCTCGGGCACCAGCATGCTCATCGCCTGCGGCAGCGAGCGACCGGTGAGCACGAGTAGTTCGAGCACGTTGTCAAACGTTGCCGAGTCGCTGCCACCGGGAGTGCAAATCTCGCCGATCTTCTTCAGGTCGTCGCCGTACTTGGGGCTCGCCAGCATCGCCTGCCGGGCGTGCATCCAGTTGCGATTGCCGCGCAGGGTGTTGATCTCACCGTTGTGCGCCATGAATCGGAACGGATGCGCCAGGTCCCACGTTGGGAACGTGTTTGTGCTGTACCGCTGATGCACCAGCGCCAGCGCCGAGACGAACCGCTCGTCGGCCAAGTCGCGGAAAAACTCTTGCACCTGGTCGGCGAGCATCAGCCCCTTGTAGACCACCACCTTCGACGACAGGCTGGGAACGTAGAAGAACTTCTTCTGCCGGAACTGGCTGCGCTCGATGTCCAGCTCAAGCCGTTCGCGAACCACGTACAGCTTCCAGTCGAGCATGTCGCGATCGACGCTGCCGCGGCCGACGAACGCCTGCAGCATGAATGGCTCGACTTCGCGGGCAATGCGCCCCAGGTGTGCCTGATCGACCGGCACTTCGCGCCAACCGAGGAACTGCAGTCCTTCTTCGGCCACGAGTTGCTCGAACCGGCGCGTGCAATAGCTGCGCTCGCCAGCGTCTCGCGGCGTAAACACGAAGCCCATGCCGTATTCGCCAGGGGCCGGAAGCTCGAAGCCGATTTTGCGGCATTCGTCGCGAAAAAAATCGTGCGGAATCTGCACCAGAATGCCGGCGCCGTCGCCGGTGGTGGGATCGCAGCCGCAAGCGCCGCGATGCGTCAGGTTCACGAGAATCTGCAAACCGGAACGCACGATCTGATGGCTCTTGCGGCCGTGCATATCGACGACGAAGCCTACGCCGCACGCGTCGTGCTCGTTTGCCGGATCGTACAGGTCGGGTTGCAGCTTGGCGCTGTCGTTGAAGAGAGGATTCATAATTCTTACCGCTGGATTCGTCCTGAACGAGAAACCGTCGCCGCGGTGTCCATCGATCAAAGTGGCAGAGGATATCCTTAAACCGCCGCGACACGCTGCGAGTGCGTCGTGGCGGCGCGCACATCGTTGTCGTGGTGGGCCTTGGCTTGCGATGGCTTATCGACACCGTTGCGAGCGCCGTGGTTCGCGGTCTCGCGGTCGGTTTCACTGCCGTGATAGATCGACGAAGCAACCCCTCCGGCCGCGTGCGAAGCGGCCCCGGATGCCGACCCGTTGCCCATCGTTGCGTGCGTCGCATCGCTGCCGAGCTTTTGTCCCTCGCGCTTCAGAAGCTCGATGAACCGTTCGGCCGTGCTCGACAAATCTTTCCCACGACGATGAATGATGCCCAGCGGCCGAACCAGCTCGTCGGTATCGAGTGGGATTGCCGAAAGCGTGCCCGCTTGCACCTCGCGCAGCACGGTCGGTTCGGGCAGCAATCCAATGCCGGCTTCAATTTCGATGGCGCGCTTGATGGTTTCGATGTTGTCGAATTCCATCGCGACCCGCACCTCCACGTGGTGCAGATTCAACACACGGTCGATCTCGTTGCGAATGGTCAGATCGCGATCGAAGCCGACCATCTTTTCGCCGTCGAGCTCACCGAGACCTACCTGATGCCGACCGGCAAGTCGGTGCTTTGGCGACGTGACCAGCACCATCGGCTCCTCGCGCCATTGAATGGCTTGCAAGGTGCGCGACGACTTTGGATAGCTGATCAAACCAATGTCGGCGACATCCTCTTCGACGCTTTGATACACGCGATCGGGATGCAGATATTCGAGCCTGACATTGGCCTTCGGATGCTGCGTGAGGAACTCCTGCACGTAGCGATCCATGTGGTGCAGTCCAACCGAGTAGATCGATGCCACCCGTACGCGGCCCACCACTTCTTGGTGCAGCGTGCGCACGCGGTCTTCCAGCGCGAAGTAGCGCTCGACGACGGCGCGGCAGCCTTCGTAGTACTCCACCCCCTCGGGCGTGAGCACAAAAGGACGCTTGGAGCGATCGATCAATTTGACGCCGAGGCCTTCTTCCAACTGATGCACGACCTGGCTGGCGCCGGACTGCGAAATGTCGTTTTCATCCGCCGCGCGCGAGAAGCTGCGCTGGCGCACGACGTCGCAAAATATCTTCAACGACTTAAGCTGAACTGCCATTAAGAAACCAAATATAAGACCGACGTACTATTCGCTGAGGGGATGGTGATGCTATTAGAAACTCTGGTATCTGTCAATCGTGTGACCACGATTTTTAATCTGCCGCGCCAGCATGCCTGCGGATCGGGGACTAAAAAGACGCCCCCTTTGGCAGCCGGCGGACGGAAACCGGGGGGCCGTGCTCAGTCGATCGGCAGCGGCTCGGATTTGGCCGGTTGTTTGATGTCGCCGCCCAGCACGCGTCGGACTAGAACCAGCAGCACCAAGGCGATGACCGCCGATTTTGCCCGTTCGAGCGGCGTTCGCCCCACGAGGTCGGACCAATCGGCAACCTGTTCGTCGGTCCGGGGCAGTGCGGCGCCGGGTCCGGTCAGCGTCGGAATGGGTCGCGGCTCGGATGGGTCAGGTTCAGTACGCACGGTCATGTACTCGCCAACGAACGGTGGCGCCCGGTCCGCTGCTGGCGGTGCGCTGCGTTGGGCTGCGGCAGGCGATTGCGAACCGCCGGGCCGAGTGATCGGGACGAGCCCTTTGGGCGATTCGACCGGCGGAGTCATTCCCGAGGTCGTAAGGGTTTTGAGGAATCGGTCGACGCGGCCGCAGTAGCTGCCGCTGGTGAGACCTCTGGAATGGCCGAAGAGCACGCCGGCAAGTTCGCCGCGCGCGTTGAAGATCGGCCCGCCCGAGTCGCCCTGGCGCGCCGAGGCCTCGAGCTCGACAATTTCGTAGGGCAGTTTTGGATCGGGGGCGAGGTATTGCGTACAGCGGCCGCTCGCCGAACGATAGTCGCCTTTGCCGTAGCCGGCAATCGTGAGCATCTCGCCCGGCAACGGGGCCACGCGCGACAAGCGCACCGGCGCAACGCGGGGCTTCGCGCACACGATTGCTGCGAGATCCCAGTCGCGATCGGTCTTGAGCACATTGGCCGCCGCGCGAAATCCGTCAGGAAAGATCACCGTGATGCGTGCCGACGGAGCTTCGACCACATGCCAATTCGTCACGATCAAGCCGACGGCATCGTTCACGTCGATCAACGTGCCCGAGCCGTAGCTTGCGCCATCGGGCTCGGTGGCGACGACACGCACCACGGCCGGATGCGGTCGTTCGGCGGCGCGCGTGCCCGCGGGGGCTTGTCGTGCCGTGCCGGGAGCCAATTGATACCGCTCGACCTGCCCCGCAGCAACGCAAGCCGCCAGCGTCCAAACCAGCGCCGGCAGGAGTCGGGTCACTTCTTGGCGGCCTCGGACTGATGCTTGCGGCGCTCTTCGTTTTTGACGATTCGCTGCAACAGTTCTTGCCGCAGCTTTTCCATTTCCGCGTGAATCGTGGGATTCGGATTCGCCGGGTGCATTCGTTCCACCTTTAGGCCGCGATCGGGCGGCCGCCTCTCAGGTCTTCTTCGCGAGGTGGAAAATCCTTTCCATCGTTGTAACGATCCTTCAAGCGGCGCAACTCCGTGCGGAACGCATGCTCGGCCAAAGCCGTTAGCGTAAGGCGCGCCGGGTAGCCGGCCAGGAACACGGCGGCGTCTCGCGCCTCCTCCAGCACGTCGGCCGGCAGGTACAACGTCGCCCGTACCTTGGGTGATTGCCTTCGGAAAAGCATGCCGCAGGGTCCGCGTTGCGAAAAATGCGCACGGTTAGCTCAAGAATTTCATTCGGAACAAAGGCCGCGCCATGATGAAACGTCGGACGTTTGCCCGCAGAGCTTGCGCGAGCGGCGTTTCCCAACCGCCCGCAGCCGGCACCGCCCGCGAATCCGCATCGCGGCCGTCGACCCCGAACCACCCCGTTGGGTGGTGCTATTTGCCCGTTTCGCGCGGAGCGGCTAGCTTTTGCGGCCAAGTGTCGAATGATTCCAATAGACCCGCTGGGCGGCGGTGCACGTAGAACAAAAGCCGGCACAACATTTTTCGGAGGTGAGATTCCATGAAACGGCTACTGATGATCGTGGCGATGCTCGTTGTCTTTGCAGCGATGAGCATGCCGGCCGAGGCGCGGTACTATCGTGGATGGGGCGGCGGCGGCGGCGCGTGGGGTCGGCCCTACGGCAACGCGTACGGCTACGGCTATCGTCCGTACTACCGTCCGTACGGCTACTACCGTCCGTATTACGGCGGTTACTACGGCTACGGCTACAATCCCGGCTTTGGCGTCGGGCTCGGCTTCTATTAATCGGCTGCCGCGCTCGAGCGTGCTGTTCGACGAAAAAAAGCCCCGGCATGCTATGCCGGGGCTTATGCAGGTTTTCGTCGCGAACAGCGATCGGCGCTATTTGGTTTTTAGCGCGGCTTCGATGCTTCGCGCCACTTGCTGGGCGAGAACCTCCGATCCCTCTCCGGTGAAGTGAACATTCCCCGGCGGCCCTTGGCTCTGGATCTTCGCTAACTGCGGCTCGGCGAATGCGTACAGATCGTCGATCGTGATGCCGTTCTCGTCCATGATCTTCTTGGCCACAGCATTGTATTTCAGCACGTCGTCGGGGATGCGCTTCGGGGTGTCGGGAGCGACGGGCGTCGTGGTGCACCAAATCAGCTTGGCGCCGGTTTGCTTGAGGCGTGCGACAAGCTGCCGCAAGTTCGCCTCATAATCGCTTAGGGGGATTTGCACCTTGCCGGGCTCGTCCATGCGGATGTCGTGCAGACCCCAGTTGAAGTGGATCACATCCCACTTTTTGTCGCCCAGCCAGGCGTCGATGTACTTCACGCCGTTGCTCGTCGGGCCGCCGTTGGTCGGAATGCGGTAGACATTCGCCTTGTCGGCCAGCAGCTCGCGCACCGGCAGCGTGTAGCCCATCGAGATCGAATCGCCGATCAGCAGTACGTTCGGCAGACCCGGCTTGGATTCGAAGGGCGCCAGCGACGGACTCGGCTTTCGAGCCGGTCGTTTTGTGGGAGCGGCTTTCTTGGCGTCATCCGCCAAGGCAAGGCCGCAGCCGACGATGATCAACGCGGCAGCAATGAAATGCGATCGTTGCATGGGTGTTCGTCCTCGATGAAAAAGTTAGCCCCCGGCGACTCGCCGGGGGCTAAAGCTCGGCAGTGCAATTCGGTCGTCCTAGGCGTGCAGCACGTCGGTGAATCCGGGCGTGGCCACGCTCGGAGCCGGCGGTGCCGCGTCCCAGGCATATTCCTTGGGCGCGAGGCTGAGCGACGAATTGAGCGCCTCGTCCCAGCCGATCATCTTGCCCGAGTAGGTGCACATGCGGCCCAGGATCGCCACCATCGAGCTGAGCGCACCGTATTCGCCTTCGTTCAACGGGTTGCCCGAGCGGATGCTCGCGAACAAGTCGTTGTGCTCGACCTGATATGGGTTCGGCTTGTCGCCACGGTACTTCCACGAGTCGCCGTTGGCGGTGATCGACGAGCCACTAATGTCCGCGGTCCCCTTCGTGCCATGGGCGTGTTCGGTCACGCTGTTCCAGCAGCTAGGAATGTGGCGACAGTAGCTGAACATCCGCGAGCCGTCGGCAAATTCGTACTCGACCGCGTGATGATCGTAGATTTCGCCGTAGTCGGCGCCGGTGCGCACCTGGCGACCGCCCATGCCTTCGGCCTTCACCGGCCAGGCGTTCTTCACCCAGCAGCCGACGTCGAGGTTGTGAATATGCTGCTCGACGATGTGATCGCCACACAGCCAGTTGTGGTAGTACCAATTGCGCATCTGGTACTCCATCTCGGTCAGCTTGGGATTGTCCTTGAGCAGGTCTTCGCGCTTCTTCACCCACACGCCGGCACCGTTCCAATAGACGCGCAGGGTGACAATGTCGCCGATCGCGCCGTCCTGCAGTCGCTTGACCGTTTCCAGGTACTGCGCTTGATGGCGACGCTGCAAGCCAACGCCGACGGCAAGATTTTTTTGCTTGGCCTTCTTCGTGGCCTCGAGCACCGCGCGAACTCCCGGAGCGTCGACCGCCACCGGCTTTTCCATGAATACGTGCTTGCCGGCCTCGACTGCGGCGGCAAAGTGGATGGGACGGAAGCCGGGCGGCGTCGCCAACACCACCAAATCAACGCCCGAGGCGAGCACCTTTTTGTAGGCGTCGAACCCTGTAAAGCGGCGATCCTGGGGAACGTCGATCTTGCCGTCGAGCGCCTTTTCCTTTTGCAAGCTGGCCAGGCTTTTCTCGAGCCGATCGGAAAATGCGTCACCCACCGCGACAAGCTTGACGTTCTTATCGCCCTGCAGCGCCTGGCTGGCGGCACCCGTGCCACGACCGCCGCAACCAATCAGGCCGATTTTGATCGTGTCGTCCCCCGCGGCATGCGCAGTGCGCGAAATGGCAAGCGACAAGAGGCCGCTGCCTACGGCCGCGGCGCCGGTGGTCTTAACGAAGCTGCGTCGCGAGGGAAGGATTAGGCCGTTGGTGTCCATTCGTTTTTCTCCAGGATGGGGCGTTGTGCGGTGACGCATGTACGAAGTACCAGGTTTCACTACAGCTATCTCGAAAGGTCCTCGAAGCCGTATTTCTTCTTCTCCGCTTCCGGCGGCTCGGTCAGTGGCCTGACGATGCGGAAGCCGTTGAACAGCGCGTCGGTATAGTACCACACGCTCTGCGGGATTTGTGGGTCTTGCTGCTTCCAGTCCTTGTGCGAGCCGCGGCGGGCTGCCGAGCGCAACCGATCGGGATCGTCATCCCACGATCCGCCGCGCACCGTGCAGGGCTCGACGTCCGTCGGCACGTTCAACGGGTTCTTCGTCAGCTTGCCGGCCAGCTTCGCGTAGTATTCGGGGTCGTAGGCATCGGCCGTCCACTCGCTCACATTGCCGTGCATGTCGTAAACGCCCCACGGGTTCGGCTTCTTCTGGCCGACCTCGTGATATTTTTCGTCGCTGTTCTCGTAGAACCAGGCGTACTCGCCCAGCTTCGACGGATCGTCGCCGAACGAATACGCGGTCGTTGTGCCGGCGCGGCAGGCGAACTCCCACTCAGCCTCGGTCGGCAGCCGATAGTAGCGACCCGTCTTGGCGCTCAGCCACTCGCAGTACTTCACCGCGGCGTGCTGCGTCATGCAGATGGCCGGGAATCGCTCCTTGCCCATGCCAAAGGTCATGTCAGTGTACGGCTTCGTCGGACGCACCAAAGCATCGGCGAGTTTATCGAGGTCGGTCTCCGGCGCGTTGTTCAGCTTGCGGGAGGCAATAT
>DASZPI010000614.1:0-2177 GCA_035550355.1 Pirellulales bacterium | reverse complement strand
ACGATCTTGCACCTGCTGGGGCTCGATCACACGCGGCTGAGCGTGTACCACAACGGCATCGAGCGCCGGCTGACCGACGTGCATGGCCGCGTCGTACATGACATTTTGGCGTGAAACGAGCCGCGCGCGTGAGAAAGCATTCTTGCCGCTGGACCGTCGATTACGGGTCGCTTACGCTCGGGGTTCTGAGTTCGATCGCACGCAGGTCTCGGAGTCATCGCGCTATGAGTCGGATCGTCGTCGCTTGGCTGGTCGTTTTGTCTGCCGCGACCGTGGTCGCCGCCGAGTCGAAGCCCAACATTATTTACGTGCTCTGCGACGACCTCGGGTACGGCGACGTGCGCTGTCTGAATCCTGCAGGCAAGATCGCCACCCCGAACATGGACCGCCTGGCTGCCGGCGGCATGACGTTCACCGATGCCCACACCGGCTCGGCGGTCTGCACGCCCACGCGCTACGGCGTGATCACCGGTCGCTACGCCTGGCGCACGCCGTTGCAGAAATTCGTGCTTGGCGGGCTCAGCCCGCGCTTGATCGAGCAAAACCGCATGACCGTGGCGAGCATGCTGCGCGACGCCGGCTATCACACCGCGTGTATCGGCAAATGGCACCTGGGCATGGACTGGGTCAAGCTGCCGGGCAAGGACGTGTCGGAGCTGACGATCGAAAAGCCCGAGCAGGTGTGGAACGTCGACTACACGAAGCCCATCGCCAATGGGCCGACGACCGTGGGCTTCGATTACTACTACGGCATTGCGGCATCGTTGGACATGGTGCCCTACACGTACATCGAAAATGACCACGTGACCAAGGTGCCAACGGTCGACAAGCGTTTCGCAATGATGCCGGGCCAGGAGGGTAAGTTTACGCGCACCGGGCCATCGACCCCCGAGTTCGAAGCGACCGACGTGCTGCCCCAGCTCACGCGCAAGACCGTCGAGTACATCGACGCGCACGCTGCCGATGCCAAGCAAGGCAAGCCGTTCTTTGTGTATCTGCCGCTGGCCTCGCCGCACACGCCGATTGCACCCTCGGCCGAGTGGTTGGGCAAAAGCGGGCTGAATCCGTACGCCGATTTTGTGATGCAGACCGATGCCTGCTTGGGCGAGGTGCTCGAGGCGCTCGAACGCAACGGCCTGACGAACGACACGCTCGTCGTTCTGACCAGCGACAACGGCTGCTCTCCGAGCGCCGACTATCCGGCGCTGTTGGCCAAGGGGCATAACCCCAGCTACGTGTTTCGCGGCACGAAGGCCGATATCTTCGACGGTGGACATCGCGTGCCGTTCCTGGTCCGCTGGCCGGCGAAGGTGAAGGCGGGGACGCAGAGCAACCAACTGCTGTGCTTGACCGATTTCATGGCCACCGCGGCCGAGATCGTCGGCGCCGCGCTGCCCGACAACGCGGCCGAGGACAGCATCAGCTTCCTGGCGACGCTCACCGGCGCGCAGCCGAAGCAGCCGCGCGAGGCGGCGGTGCACCACTCGATCAATGGCTCGTTCGCCATCCGCCAAGGAAAATGGAAGCTCGAGCTATGCCCCGGCTCGGGCGGCTGGAGTGCGCCGAGGCCGGGAGCCGACGACACCAGCGCGCTGCCTGAAGTGCAGCTCTACGATCTCGAATCCGATATCGGCGAGCAGCAAAACCTGCAGGACAAGCATCCTGACATCGTTTCGCAGCTCACGCATTTGTTGGAAACCTACGTGACCAACGGCCGCAGCACGCCCGGCAAGCCGCAAGCCAACGCCGTCGAGGTGGACATGTGGAACGCAGGCCGCGAGGCACATCAACCATTGCCGGCCAAGAAGAAACGCAAGGCGGCGTAATGCCGGCCGCCGATCGCACGTGCTAGTTCGACTCGCGGTTGGGCCGGCTGATAAGTTGTGCCGTTGTCGCCGCGCCGAATACCACGAGTCCGGCGACGATCATCGTCCAATGATCGGCCGATGCTCCTAACCGGGGCACGCGCTCAACGATCGGTCGCCAGGCGAACAACCAGCACACGACGAGCAGGAACAGCACACCGCCGATTGGAATCTTAGCTAGCCTGGGAATTGCGGCGCGGTACATGACCGTCGACGAGTAGATCATGACCGTGGCAGCCGAAAGGCCAGCGGTCGCTTGCCAGCCGAGAAATGCGCCGACCATCGCCAGGCTGAGCACTGCGCTGTAACGCC
>DASZPI010000613.1:0-4145 GCA_035550355.1 Pirellulales bacterium | reverse complement strand
AGGCGGACACTCGACGGCCGGTGGATCTACCATCGCGAAGGGCATATCGTCGATTTGCGAATCAACGCGTTGCCGACCCTGTACGGTGAAGACCTGACGATTCGCGTGCTCGACCACGCCACCAGCTTGCGCAAGCTCGATGGCCTGGGACTGCTCCGCAGCCAAGTAAACGAAGTGCTCGCGATGCTCAACAGCGCCGGCGGATTGGTCCTGGTCACCGGGCCCAACGGAGCCGGCAAAACCACAACTCTCTACGCCTGCCTGCAGTACCTGAACGACAGCCGGCGAAAGATCAACACGATCGAAGACCCGATTGAGTACGCGGTCGATGGTTTGCGGCAGTCGCAAGTCAATCCGCACGTCGAGCTCGACTTTCCCGAGTTGCTGCGCGGCGTGCTGCGGCAATCGCCCGACATCATCATGATCGGTGAGATTCGCGACAGCGTGACGGCGCAGACGGCCATTCGTGCCGCCAACAGCGGGCATCTGGTGTTGTCGACCCTGCACGCGCCGGTCGCGGCGGGAGCGATTCAGTCGATGATTGCGCTGAGCGTGCACCCGCATTTCCTTTCCACCTGCCTGCGCGGCGTGATCACGCAGCGGCTGGTGCGCGTGCTGTGCCCCAAATGCCGCAAACGCGTCGATCTGGGCGAAGGCGCGCCCACGTTCGACGACGTGAAGCCTTGGCTGGAGCCCGGGACGGGCAGCGCCATGTACGCGCCCGGAGGCTGCGAGACCTGCCATGGCACCGGATACGTCGAACGCACCGGCGTGTTCGAAGTATTGTCGTGCAGCAGCGAGGTCCGGCGGATGATCGCCGAGGGAAATACCTCGAGCGACATCGAAAACCGAGCGATCGCCGACGGAATGCTCGAGTTCCGCCGCTCGGGAATGATCAAAGTCGCGCAAGGCACGACCACGACCGAAGAACTGCTGCGCGTGATCCCGAGCGAGTATCTGGGGTTGGAAGGCTAACCGCAACGTCGGCTGGTTGAGGGTCCGCCGTCGGCTACTCGCCACTCACTCCGCCTCGGACGGCTTCGCCGATCGCGCCCATCACGCTGGAAACGATCTTTAGTTCTTTCTCAAGCCAGCGCAGCGCCATCGGCCATGAGTCGTCGAGCGTCGCATCTCGGCGCCCCGTGACAATCACTCGGCGATACAGCTCGAGCGCATGGTTTGCACAGTGTTGCAACGAGAAATTCTCGGCCGTTTGTTCGACGGCGCGGCGCAGCGCGAGCCCTTCGCGATAGCTGCGCGTCGCAATCCACTGGAGCGCCGCAGCAAACGAGCGAACATCCTCATGCGGCAGCAAGCGGCCGTTGACCCGGTCTTCGACCAGATCGCGCACGCCAGAAGCATCGACCGCCACGACCGGCAACCCGGCAGCCATCGCTTCGGCCAACACCATGCCCTGAGTCTCGCTTTGCGAGGAAAACGCGAACACGTCCATGGCACAATACGCCGAAGCCAGGTCGTCGCCTTGCCGTGGGCCGGCAAAGTGCACGCGGTTGGCCACCCCGGCCGAGCCCATCGCCTGGGCAATCTCTTCTTCGCAGGGGCCGCGACCCACGATCAGGAAATGGGCATCGATCCGCTGCGCAAGAAACTCAGCGACCGCCCGGGCAAGAAAGCCAAGGTTCTTCTCCGGGGCGAGTCGTCCCACGTGCCCAACGACGAACGCATCGGCCGGAATCTGGAATTCGTCGCGCACCCGCTGCCCGTCGCCGCCGCTAAATTGATTCAGGTCGATTCCGGTCGGGATCACCTCGATCGGCGCTTCGACGCCGCCTTCGACCAACATGGCGCGCATGCTTTCGCTGGGGGCGATCACCGCGTCGCACAAGTTGCAGTAGCCGATCGCCAACTCGACCACAAACCGCTGCACCAGCGCGGTGTCAATCGGCAGATAGTGAGTGTAGGTCTCGTAGCGGGTGTGGTGAGTAAAGACGATCGGCACGCTGCGCGCGGCTGAGATGCGCAGGGCGGTCGTGCCGAGCAGAAACGGATGGTGCGAGTGGACCAGGTCGGGGGCAAACTCATCGAGCCGAGCGGCCAGCATGCCCGGCAGCGTGAGCGGCAACGAAAAGTCGCTGTCGTTGAAACTCTGGATCGCCGGTACGCGCTGCACGCCAGGTTCTTCAGCCGGAGCGCCTTCGAACTGCGGCGCGATCACGAGCACCTCGTGCCCCAGCCGCCGGTACATGTCGGTAAACGATTGCACCGAGCGCGCGACACCACCGACGTGAGGCAGGTACGTGTTCGTGACCATCAAGATCTTCATCGTCGCACTCGATCGCCGGGGTGCGGCACGCCTTCAGAATACCAAGGCCAGGAATCGCCCGCATCGACATCGAACACCGAGCGATCGGGGCGAAGTCAATCATCGGAAGGATCGTGCCGCGCGGCCCCAGCCGCCGACGACGTCTGCATCGAGTTGCGAATGTAAGCCACCGCGCGCTCCAGCGAGTTGAATTCGGCCCGGTCGGCCGGACTTGAGTCGTTCCAGGCCCACCAGCATCCGCCGTCGTCGATGGTGACGTACCACCGGCGAGCGGCATCGCGTGCAACAAACAACGAACCCTGGATCGAGTTGTTGCTGGCATCAGGCCGGCGACGTGCGACGAGCTCACGCTCGACCTCGGTCACGGTTGAATCGACCGATTCGATGTAGCGATAAATCCAACGTGTGCTGGCGGCTTGTAGCTCGTAAATGGCAAGGCGTGGCTGGCGTCGACATTGCGAGCCGGGACTACGCCCCGCTGCACTAGGGCAAATCGGCACGGGCAAGCCGATGCGTCCGACGGCCGGGGGGCGTAACACTACCCAAGCATCGCCGTCGAAGGGCCCGCCCACGAATTCAACAAAGAAGTTTGCACCGGCCATAAACAACTCCGCGTACCGCACCGCAGGACTGTGGTGCACTGAAACGCACGTGCCATGCCACGTGCACGCGAACGACGTTAGCCGGCCGTGCTTTGCTACGATACGGTCGAGCCGGGCACGAAGCAGCGTGCGCCGGGATTAGCCCTCAGCCAGGGCGATTGGCTCCGCGCCGGCATCGGCCAAAATTTGCGCGGCGCGCGCCTGCCGAGCTTCCGAGTTCGGACCGTGGCATTCCGCGGCGACAAGAATCTTCCCTTCGAGCACCGACTGGTTGTAATAGTTGGCCAGCTCCTTATCGACGCCGCGCGTCATCATGGCGCCGACAAGCCCCCCCACGACCCCGCCCGACCAGGCGAGAATGCCGCCGGCGGCCAACAGGGCGATGCCGCCGGTCATGGCTCCGGCGAGGGCGGTTAGCCCACCAATGGCCGCGCCCAGCGCTCCGCCCGCCACGGCGGCGGCGGGCGTGTAAGTGCCGGCCGGCTCCTGGTGCTCGAATGGCTTGAAATGCTCGTGCTCTGGCCCGTGGGCGCAGACAACGGTGATTTCGTCCTTGGTAAAGCCGGCCGAAAGCAGCCCGGCAATCGCGCGATCGGCTGCCTGAGTCGACGAATACACTCCGGCACGCAAGGGCTTGTCGGTTCCTGGAACGTGCGCTGTGCTCACGGGTGTGTCCTTTGTTGAGACGGTGAGGAATTAATTTCCTTTTGTTCCGATCGCGTGCAGCTTGGTCCGTACGCCGGAGAACACTGATAGACCATAGCGCACGTGAACGTATTCGACCCAGGCCCGGTCCACCTTCTGGGGCCAATCGCCGGTCCCAATGCTATGTGTTTGCTCGATTAGTTCGGGCGTCAGCTCGACGACCCACTGCTTGGCGCTCGGCCGAACCACAAATGCGCTGAGCGGCAACGGATAAAGCTGGTCTTGTGGTTTGTCGTTCAACACGACCGCGGCATACGCGATCAGCCCCGTTTTCACGGCAATCGCAAAATCCTCAATTCGGCCCAGCTCCTTTCCCGCGGCGTCTTGCAACGGCATGCGCTCCAAATCGTCGAGCGAAGCGAACGCTGGACCCTTCGAGCTTGGGTCAGCACTTTCGTCGGACTTACTGCCGTGCTTGTCAGTGCGCTGCCAATACGGGGTCTTCCCAAAGTGACTAAACACGGCCGCCGCCCTCGACCGATTGAAATCGGCCAGGCTGGTGTCCTTGCCGATACCCGGGGCCTGGGACACCTGAGCGGCATCAATGTCCGTGG
>DASZPI010000612.1:0-1719 GCA_035550355.1 Pirellulales bacterium | reverse complement strand
TCCCTCGCTGGGCCGGTGAACTAGACGATTCGCGGCAACGAGAAGTTAATGCGGATTAAGGCGGCAACTGTCCGTGTTTGCCGCGGCCGGCTACTTGGTCTTCTGGAACAGCTCGCGGCCGATCAGCATGCGGCGGATTTCGCTGGTGCCCGCCCCGATCTCGTAAAGCTTGGCGTCGCGCAGCAAGCGGCCGGTTGGGAACTCGTTGATGTAGCCATTGCCGCCAAGGCACTGGATGGCGTCGAGCGCCAGCTTGGTCGCGTTTTCGGCGGCGTAGAGAATCGCGCCGGCCGCGTCCTCGCGCGTGGTACGGCCCTGGTCGCAGGCACGCGCCACCGCATACACGTACGCCTTCGACGCATTCATCATCACATACATGTCGGCGATCTTCGCCTGCATGATCTGGAATTCACCGATCGGCTGGCCGAATTGCTTGCGCTCGTGGACATAGGGCAGCACGACGTCGAGACAGGCTTGCATAATGCCGAGCGGACCGGCTGCTAATACGACGCGCTCGTAATCGAGGCCCGACATCAGCACATTGACGCCGCCGCCGATCTTGCCGAGCACATTCTCAGCGGGCACTTCGCAATCCTCGAACACCAGCTCGCAGGTATCGGAGCCGCGCATGCCGAGCTTGTCGAGCTTCTGGGCGGTCGAGAATCCCTTCATCCCCTTCTCGATCAGGAACGCCGTGATGCCGCGCGAGCCCGCGTTCGGATCGGTCTTGGCGTAGACCACCAGAGTGTCGGCTTCGGGCCCGTTGGTGATCCACATCTTCGAGCCGTTCAGGACGTAGCGGTCGCCCTTCTTGTCGGCGCGGGTGCGCATCGAGACGACATCAGAACCAGAGCCCGGTTCCGACATCGCCAGCGCACCGACGTGCTCGCCTGAGATCAGTTTTGTCAGATACTTTTTCTTCTGCGCTTCGGTGCCGTTGCGGCGGATCTGATTGACGCAGAGATTCGAGTGCGCGCCGTAAGACAGCCCCACCGAAGCGGACGCGCGTGACACCTCTTCCATCGCAATGCAATGCTCGAGGTAACCCAGACCCGATCCGCCGTATTCTTCCTCGACCGTGATGCCATGCAGACCGAGCGCGCCCATCTGCGGCCAAAGGTCGCGTGGAAACTCGTTGGTGCGATCGATTTCTTCAGCGCGCGGCGCAATCTTGTCCTGCGCAAAGTCGCCCGCGGTCTTGCGCAGCATCTCGACGTCCTCGCCGAGGCCGAAATCAAATCCACTCCACGCATTCGGGATCATTGACTGCTCCACTGTTGGAGCGACATTATAAGCTGCGGGCGGTCGTGTCAGCGGTCAGGCGGC
This sequence comes from Pirellulales bacterium, assembly GCA_035550355.1. Taxonomy (GTDB): domain Bacteria; phylum Planctomycetota; class Planctomycetia; order Pirellulales; family PNKZ01; genus DATAXP01. The sequence continues at coordinate 393 of DASZPI010000612.1, read as the reverse complement.
CGCAGAAGCGGCCTTAGCCGAGGCAACCAGCGGGGTGATCGCTTCGACCGAAGCCGGCCGTGCGAACAGGAAACCCTGCATCTCGTCGCAGCCGGCCAGGCGCAACAGGACACGCTGTTCTTCTGTTTCGACGCCCTCGACAACGACAGTCACGTCCAGGGCCCGGCCAAGCGCAACAATCGCCTGGATGATAACCGCTGCGTTCTGCGAGCGACCAAGCGGGGTTACAAAGCTGCGGTCGATTTTTAGTTTGTCGAAAGCAAAGCGCTGCAAGTAGCCGAGGCTCGAATAACCGGACCCGAAATCGTCGAGCGCGATGCGGACACCGAGCGCCCGCAATTCCTCGATGCGCTTGAGCATCTCTTCAGGGTTATCGATCAACACGCCTTCGGT
>DASZPI010000611.1:0-2803 GCA_035550355.1 Pirellulales bacterium | reverse complement strand
GCCTGTTTGACCGCAAGCCATATCAAATGAGGCAGAATCCTGCCGGCTTTATTGCGACTGGTCGGCGACCAGAACAGCCAACCACCGGGAGAACACTTGGTGGCGCGACGCGCGATCTCCACCGCGAGCGGAGGTAGCGGGACGACGCGTTCACGACCGTGTTTCGGCTTCCAATTCTTGCCGGTCAGGGGACAAGCTTTCGCACGAATCTGGATAAGATTGTCTCGCACGTCGCTCTTCAGGAGCCAACAGAGTTCGTCTGCACGCAATCCTGTCATCGCGAGGAAGTCGAAGATGTCTGTCCATGGCGCTGAGGATTTTTCGCGAATGGCTTGAACCTCAGCCGGCGACCAACAATAGGCTTGCTTCTTCGGATTTGACGGAAGGCTGTATCCCGAACTGGGATCCTCCGAGAGCAGTTTACGTCGCACAGCCCATTTTATGAGTTGCCGTACCGTCTTGAGCTTGTCGCGCACGGTCTTCGGCGCGGCGCGCTTCACTTGGCGACCGCGCTTCCGGAGCGGAACAAGTGCCCCGAGTCCCTCCTCCGTGAGAAGGACTTGGTAGTCTTCAAGAACTGCTGCGTCGACTCGCTCAAGTCGTGTGATTCCACGTGAGCGAGCGTACGCGGCGAATTGCCCGATGTGCCGGCGATATCCCGTAATAGTTCCTTGGGAAATACCTCGAAGCGTTACTGCGCGAAGGTACTGTTGACCGGCTTCATCGATCTCGACGGACTTGCCGACCGGCAGGATGGTAATTCCGTGGACGAGTTCGAGGTTCTTCTTTTCGGCGAGAATGCGCGCTTGTTTCTTGCTCATCGTCTGGAGCGACCGGCGGATCTGCTGACGATCGAACGTGTATTCGATATACCATTTGGGCGAGCGGCTCGTCCGAAAGATCGTTACACGCTCGCCGACGCGCTCGCGTTCAACAACTTGGGTGGGGTTCTTTGGCGTTGCCAATGGCGTTTCCATCAATGTGCCTGAGCTGTATCAAGTATTGCAGTCTGCACCGGTGTGGCAGGCGCTACCGCGTCGCGACAAACCGCACAAACGCGTCGCGAGCCAGTAAGGCACCTCGGCCTTTGCCAGACTTGAATCCGTCCAGAAGGCCGCGTGACGACCAGTCGTAAATCGTTTTCAAGCTCGCCTTGGCGATTTCGGCCGCTTCCAATAGCGTCAGTTGAGGTCCGTACAGCGTTCCGTACTGCTGGACGAGTTCTTCCACAAAACAGTCTTTCATGAGGTCCCCCCGACCGAGCATCGTGTTGGCCGGGGGAATAATGCGAAAATCCTCGGCGCGAGGCCAAGGCGCATACAAGGCCGAAAGCGCGGCCGAATCGCAGATGCGAGGCTTCTGACCGGGGACTAACGCCGAGAGCGTTTGCGCGTCCGTCCGACAGGACGGAGTTCCCAGTTTATGCCCATGCCGGTTCCATCCGCACGAAAGCGGATCTGCTTCAGCCCTTTGTTCAGGTCGGCAACTGCCTCGCGGAGCCGCTGGGCATCTGGTCCGCCGGACAAGGGGTCATCGATGCGTGATGGCCACGAACTCGTTTCGAACGTTTCTAGGATCGTGCGCAGTCGCCGCGCATTTGCACGAACCTTCCGGATCACTGTTCCATCGAGCTCGAGCACACCGCGGGCTTTGTCCCAGCGAGGTGTACGGGCTGATCGCCCTGGGATCTTTTTGACTGGGCGTTCACCCAGTTCACGTACGAGCCATCGCAGGGTTTCGTCGTCGACGAGATCGAACTGATTCGCTAGCTCCAGAATCGCGCGTTCACCGGAGCAGTTCCGGAGATGTGCCCAGTGGTGGACAACGTCGCGATTCTTGCTAAACGATTCCGTAAAATTGTTGCCTAGGGCCTGGCGGTCCTTAGCCGAGAGCAGATCGCGCCAAAACCTGCGTGCAATTCGAATCGGCTGAAGCCGAAGATAAAGATCCTGCAGGGCCTGCGTGGCGTTTGGATCAAGTCCGGATTGCCGGGAGTTCGCTACGTCCATGCCGTAAAGCCTACTAAAATCGCATCCGAGGTAAATACGGCCTATGCCCCTTCCGCGCAGTCCGCCTCGGTCGCCTCGGGTCGGGCTACGTGCGCGCGGCGATGCTTTGGTTTACCTCCGCCCGCACGACGCGAGCGAAGCAGCCTTGCCGCAACCGTCGCGATAGCTCGTAGGAACGCGACTTCAGACTCGAAAATCGTGCTGCGATCGCTCACGTGTACCTCGATGTTGCCCGGTGTCGTAGCGTCGTCGGCCCCGCGATTGTTTTCCATGACTCCTCATTCGAATGGTTATCGACCGGAAATGTGACCGTAATGCCGAGTGTGCGGACACATCGCAATAGATATTCGGTTCTCAGGTGAATATGCCTGGAAACTCGCTTTTTTTTAGTTCGGCTACGTTCATTTCAAGCGTGTAACAATGTGTGCGAAATACGAACAGAGGGGTTTGCTGCTCGCTCATGTAGCGGGGGATTTTGTAAGCATCGAACCCACATTCTTCAGCCAATATAGACAGCGCATAGGTCTGTCGCACCGACGCACTTCTCGCTTCTCGAATGGTTGCGTGGCTAGGGACTTGCGTCAACCAGCTACCCTTTGCCACACAGTCGAAATGCTCGCCGGGGGACAATTAGGGGACATGACCTTCTGAGCGGTGGTGGCAGCAACATCCATCGAACGTCTCCGCAAGGCCAGCGACCCACAAACGGAGCTACGGCGCGATTGACTGCCGCGCCCCAAGGCGTCGTCGGAAGAGGCCGGGACAACAGCTCATCCGATCGATCGCCTTAGGAC
>DASZPI010000610.1:0-5438 GCA_035550355.1 Pirellulales bacterium | reverse complement strand
GGATGCCCCTTCATTGGGTGCGTGTCGTCACGGGTGTTCAAGTGCTCGAGGCAGATCGTGACGCCTTTTTGCTCGGCGTAGGGCGCGAGCTGCTTGAGCCCCTTGATGCAATGCTCGCGGCCTTCTTCGAGACTGATTTCGCCGCTGGTCGGATCCTCGGCCTTGCGCCACTTGTAGCCCGTGAATGCGATCACGCTCGGCACGCCGGCCGCAGCGCAGGCGTCGATCGTATGCTTGGTGCGGGCGATGACCTCGTCGTGGTAGGCGGGGTTGTTAAACCCGCGCATGAACGGCGCCCCCCGCATACCGTTGGGGGCAATGGCGCACGTGAGGCCGTATTTTTTGAGTGTTTCCCAATGCTCGGGCCCTGTGAGCTCGACCGACACGCAGCCCAACTCGCGAGCCACCTGGCAGGTTCGGTCGATGTCCCACTTATCGCCGGTCACATTGAAGCACCAAAACACCAGCGATTGCTTGACGCGACCTTTGGTGGCGGCGGTGCCCTGCATACTCAACGCCGAGGTGGCACTGAGCAGCGGTGCGGCGGCGCCGGCGACTGCGGCCGATCCGAGCAAACGGCGACGCGAAAGCCGTGCGTGCATGGAGATTCCTCGAGTTAAAGCGTCCAGCCGTTGCGCAGCGGCGGGTTGATGTACTGGTCGGCCTCGGGGCAGCCGAGCGCCTTGAGATTCGCGGCATCCCACTGAATGGGTTTGCCCACGCGGATGGCCACGTTGCCGAGCAACACCATTTCGGTGAGCGGGCCCGAGTAGTCGAAATTCGACATCGCCGGCGGGCCGCCGCGCATGGCCGCGGCCCACTCCTGCTTCATGTTCAGATCGTTGTCTTTTTTGCCTTCGTTGCTGTGGCGCGGCAACCAGGGCTCGGGGGGCTTGTAGCCGGCGAAGTCGCTTTCCGGCGTGAGCCGATACGAGCCGCCGTAATCGCTCGACGAGTAGAGGATTCCTTTGTCGCCGACCAGAATCGAAGCGCTCTTGGCAACTTCCTCGCCCGGTTTCAGCACCTTTGCGAGCAGGTCTTCGGGCGGCAACATCCGCTTGCCGGTCTTGTTACTTTGGCCCCCCTCGCGGCCTTCGTACCAAAACAGCTTGCACGCCGGCAGGTCGCCGCGAGCCGGGAAGTTGTACGTTACCTTCGCCCAACTGGGGCAGGTTTCCGGGTTCAGATCGCCTGCTTCGGCCACCACGCTGCTGGGCGCGCCAAGCTTGAGCGCCATGTACGGCATGTTGCAGGTATGACAGGCCATATCGCCGAGCGCCCCGGTGCCAAAGTCCCACCAGCCGCGCCACTTGAATGGATGGTATGCCGGGCTGTAGGGGCGGTAGGGCGCCGGGCCCAGGAACTCGTCCCAATGCAGGTTCTCCGGCACCGGCGGTGTTTCGGTCGGCCGGGCCATCACGTCGGGCGCCTGGGGCCAGATCGGCCGATTGGTCCACACATGCACCTCGCGCACCGGGCCAATCGCGCCCGATTGAACCACTTCGACTGCTGTGCGTAACCCATCGTTCGCAGTGCCTTGATTGCCCATTTGCGTTGCCACCTTCATCTTGGCGGCGGTCTCGCGCAACAGGCGGGCTTCGTACACCGAATGGGTCAGCGGCTTCTGGCAGTACACATGCTTGCCCGAACGCAGCGCCATCATACTGGCCACCGCGTGCGTGTGGTCGGGCGTGCTGACCGTGACCGCATCGATGCTCTTGCCCAGCTCGTCGAACATCTTGCGGAAATCAAAATACTTCTTCGCCTCGGGAAACTTCTCGGCCTTCTTGCCGAGCCGATCTTCGTCGCAATCGCAAAGGGCGACGATATCGCCAACTTCGCCCGCGTTATCGGTATCGCTGCTGCCTTTGCCCCCCACGCCGATGCAAGCAATGCGAATCCGGTCGTTAGCGCTTCGCCCCTCGGCGGCGCGGGCGGCGCCTCCGGCGACCCAATAGCCGACACCGGCCAGGGTGGTTTGCTTCAGAAATTCACGACGTGCCTTGCGATGGGTCATGATGGAAACCGCCGGAGTGTTAAAGCAATGGAGTAACGTAGCCCGCGACGTTGAGGCTTATTTCGTTGCGTCGGTGTCGAACACGCGAACCTTCTTCCACAACGACTGATTCTCTTCAATGAACTGCTTGTGCAACGGGGCGACCTGGTAGGCATCGTGCGCGGCGCGATCCTTGAACACCAAATGCAGGCCAACGTCCCAGTCACGGTCGTTTACCGGTCGGTCGAGGTCCGAAGGTGTGCCGGCCGCGAAGAACACCGTCCCCGGGTGATTCGACAGGTACTTTTTGCACGCCGAGACCAGCTTCTCACGGTTGGCGGCGTTGGAATCGGCAAGCGAAAAGTAAACGTTGTGAGCAAGCATCATGGACAAAGGTTCCTGTTCGGCGGCAATCGCGGGGGCAGAGGTCAACGCCCGACCGTACCAGGCGGCAAACGCCGTCGCCGCGATCACGCTCGACAATCCAATGACAAGCTTCCGGTTCGATCGGCTCATGACGATGCACCCAGGGTCAAGATTGAAATCGGGTCGGCCGTCATTGTGATTGCGCGGCCGAGAGGTGACAAGCGACCGGTAAAGCCGTTTTTTTGAGCTACGACGCGGTTTGCTTGCCGCCAGCATCACTTCCCACCTGTTCGTGGCCGCCTTATACTCGACATAGGTTGGGTTCTTCGACTTATTCCTTGACGCGCGGATCGAATTGCTGTCGCCGCCGCGCCCAAAGCACCGCGTCACCCACGACTGCGAAATGACCGATTCGAAATCAAATTGGGACTTCTTGGCCGAGCAACTCGGCGCCGAGTCTCGTCCGGTTCCTCCTCCCCCCACCGCGTCGACCGCGCCGCCGACATCGCCGGCGGCGAAAAAGCCGGCTGCCGACCGCCGACCAAAACCGCAAGCCGATTGGGGCGGGCTGGCGAGCAGCCTCGGTCTCGAACCACCACCGCCTCCGCCGCCGCGGCCCGAACCGGCCACGCCGCCACGCGCTGCGGGCGAAATCAGCGATGAGCCAATTTCCGGTGAACTGTCGGGACGCGAAGTGCAAGAACCGCCGCGTCGTGATTCCTCAGAGGAGCAGCGCTACGACCAGCGCCGCGGCCAGCAGGAGCGCCGTCCGCCGCGACACGATGAAGCCCGGTCGCGTCACGAACGGCCACGACGCGAGCGTCCTCCCGAAACGCGCCAACGCCCGCCGATGCCGCAACGCGGATCAACCGAAGCCCCGTCCGACGAAGTAATTATCGAAGCCGAAATTGTCGAAGAGTTCGAGACGCGTTATTCGTCGCAAGAGACTGGCGGCCGTCCTGCGTCAGCCGCCGGCGAATCGGAACCGCGTCGGGGTCGTCGACGCCGCGGCCGCCGTGGTCGGCGTGGCGATGATCGCGGTAAGGCCGCCGAACCGCTGCGCCCGGCCGAGGCGTCGCGCGCCTTGCCTTCGAACGACGATCGCGACGACGACATTCATACGATCGATGCCGAGTTCGCCGATGTTGACGAACGGGACGACCTGTTAGAAGAGGAGCCGCTCAGCGGCACACCGACAGCGCGCGGCGAAGCCCGCCTGGATGAAGAGCGACGTCCGCGGCGCCGCCGCAGGCGTGGCGGCCGTCGACGCCGAGGTGGCGGCGCGGATTCGCGATCGGCCGCAACCGGGCGCGACGATTCCGATGAATCGTCGATCGATGCCGACGAGTATGCCGGAATCGATTTCGACGCACCGCCCGTGGAGCGCTCAGAGCTGCGAACGGAGCTCGATGGCGAAGAACTCGGCGCCGCACGCAGCGACGAAGCTTTGCGCGCAACCCACGACGACGATGAAGACCATGAAGACGAAGAACTGGGCGACATGAAGCACGGCCATCGCGGCATCCCGTCGTGGGAAGAAGCATTGGGCGTGATCATCGGCGCAAACCTCGAGGCGCGCGCGAAGAACCCAAACGCCGGCAGCCAGGGTGGGCGGCGCGGACGGGGTCATTGGGGTCGCGGCAAGCCTCGCGGCGGGTAATGCACGGCATCGCCTCGGTCCAACGTTCGCACCGCACGCATTCAGAGGGGATGTTCCTTGACCCATCGCAGTTTGTGCCGCTGCGCCGCGTTTGTGGCTGCTGCCTTGCTGATCGGCGGCTGTAACCCGGCCGGCAACGCGACGACGAAGAAGCTCGTCATCGCCGTCATCCCCAAAGGAACGACGCACGAGTTCTGGAAGTCGGTGCATTACGGCGCCGAGCAGGCGGCCCGCGAGCACGGAAACGTCGAAGTCTTCTGGAAGGGACCGTTCCGCGAAGACGACACCGAAGGACAGGTGAGCATCGTTCAAGACTGCATCACGCGCGGTGTCTCGGGCATTGTGCTCGCGCCGCTGAACGAGCAAGCGTTGGTGCGCTATGTGCGCGAGGCCAAGGATGAAGGCATTCCTACCGTGATCTTCGATAGCGCATTGGACGACGAGAGCGCCATCGTCAGTTATGTTGCCACCGACAACCGGCGAGGCGGGGCGATGGCCGCACGCGAGCTTGGCAAGCTGCTGGGCGGCAAAGGCAACGTGATCCTGTTGCGATACAACCATGGCAGCGAAAGCACCGAGCAGCGTGAAGAAGGCTTCCTGACGACGCTCAAAGCGGAATTCCCCGAGGTGAAGATCCTCAGCGACAATCAATACTCGGGCACCACCCCCGAGAAATCGCTCGAGAAGGCGGAGGACCTGCTGACCGTTTACGGCAAGGAAGTCGATGGCATGTTTGCCGTCTGCGAGCCCAACAGTACCGGCACGCTCGGCGCCTTGGAACAATCGGGACTCGCAGGCAAGGTAAAATTCATTGCCTTCGATCCCAGCCCGCGGCTGATCCAAGCCCTGGCCGAGCGCAAGGTTTCCGCGATCATCGTTCAAGATCCGGTGCGCATGGGCTACCTGGCAGTCAAGGCGATGATCGACCACCTCGACGGCAAAAAAGTCGAAAAGCGAATCGCCACCGGCGAATTCGTTGCCACGCCCGAGAAGTTGAACGATCCCGAAGTCGAACGTTTGCTTCACCCGCCGATCTCCGATTAACCCCGCCGCCGCCGGCAACAACGGAGGTTAACGCGGCGCCCCAGTACCCGATGAACTCTCCCGCGCTGCTCGAAATGCACGGCATCGGCAAGCGTTTCGGGGCAACGCACGCGCTGCGCGGCGTGTCGCTGACCGCCCGGGCCGGCGAGGTCGTTGCGCTCATCGGCGAGAACGGCGCCGGCAAAAGCACGCTAATGAAGGTGCTGAGCGGCGCCCATCGCCCCGATTCGGGATCGATGATCTTGGCCGGCCGACCGTATGCTCCCGCGGGCCCTCACGAGGCCCGCCGGGCCGGCGTGGCGATGATCTACCAGGAATTGAACCTCGCGCCCGACTTGTCGATCGAAGACAACGTCATGCTTGGCCAAGAGC
>DASZPI010000609.1:0-4696 GCA_035550355.1 Pirellulales bacterium | reverse complement strand
CCATGTTCGGTCGGGCCGCGTCGGGGTTGCGGTTGTATGGGTTAATTCTGTTATACACAGCCGCCGAGATCGTCGGCAGCGGCGAAGCGCGGGCTGGCACCGATCAGTTCGCCCCGCGGCTCGCTGGAATTCGGCGGACAGGTATGATGAAACTATGAGCGTCGCACTCCAGGATCGGTTGGTTGCCGCCGGCTTCGCCTTTCGCGGCTACAACGTCACGAACCTGGGCCGCAGTGCGGAGCTGCTCGCACATTCGGTCTACGCGTCGACCGTGACGCGCTACCTGCGCGAAGCATCGGCCATTTGCGCCGAGACCATGCACCAGCCGGTCGACCTGGTCGAACGGGTCCGCAGTGGCCGCGAAAGCACGCTCGATACGTTTCCCGAGGATATCGGGTTGATCATTGCCATGGAGCTTGCGCAGCTCGATCTGCTGCATCAGTTCTTTGGCATCGAGTACTCGCAGGCACGCCTGGGCGTGGGGTACAGCCTGGGCGAAATTGCTGCGCTCGTGGCCGGAGGGGTGTTCCGCATCGAGGATGTGCTGCGGCCGCTGGTCACGCTCGCCCCCGATTGTGCCGATCTGGCGCGCGATACGACGATGGGAGTGGTGTTTTCGCGCGGGCCGGCGCTCGATGTCGATGCGATTAACCGCCTTTGCCTGCACATCACCAGCGAAAACCGGGGGATGATTGCGATCTCATCGTATCTGTCACCCAATACCGTACTCGTGATCGGCCAGAACGACACCGTCGATCGCTTTCGCGCCCTGGCGCCGGAGTTCACCAAGACACCGTTGACCGTGCGCAAGAACAACAGCCGTTGGCCGCCGTTGCACACTTCGCTGTTGTGGCAGAAGAACATCACGAACCGCGCGTCGGTGATGATGGCTTCGATGCCGGGGGGCTTTCGCGTGCCGCACCCGCCGGTGCTGTCGCTGGTGACCGGCAAGATGAACTACAACGACTTCAACTCGCGGGAAATGCTCAGCCGCTGGTTGGATCAGCCGCAACGGCTTTGGGACGCGATTTACGAGCTGCTGTCGATCGGCATCGAAGTGCTGATCCACGTCGGCCCCGATCCGAACCTGATTCCCGCGACGTTCAAACGCTTGAGCGACAACATCACGGCGCAGTTTCGCGGCACCCGCTTCACGCGCCTGCGGATGAGTACCATGCGCGGCATCGGCACACGGGCGTGGCTGCACAAAGTGTTGCCGGCGCGCGTGGCCTTGCTGCGAGCACCGTTCGTGACGCACATCATCCTTGAAGACTGGCTGCTCGAGCAGCCGCTGCCCTAAAGGGCGCGCGGAGGCGCGCCTTGAACGCTGCGAAATGTGCGGATCGGCGCGCTCGATCGGCCCAACGGCGCCGTGCAGCCGGGCGTCGATTGTCGGGTCGTTCGGGCTTCACCGCGAAATCACCGCGGCTTGCTGAGAACCGGGGCCTGTGCAGCATAAAACGTCTGCGGCATGCCGGTTGCCTTGTGTCGAACGCTCGTTTCGCCTCAGGCAAGGAAAGCGCTTGCTATGAATCGCAAATTGTTCCGCCCTGTTCTGCTGCTGATTGGCATCGCGACGGTCGTTCGCGCCGAGCCGGGAGACTCAAAGCAAGTCGGCGCAGCCGGCGCGTGGAATGATGCCGTCGCGGTGGCCGTGGCCAACCACCTGATTTACACCATCGAGAAAAATGGCGGCCTGTTCGAAGCGAACCCGGTGACCGGCGCACGAACGCAGATCGGCAGGACCGAGTATCGTGATGCCAAGTTACTGTTCGCCGTCGGCCGCGCCCTTTGCATCGTGGATGCGGACGGCAGCTTCTATGAGTTCCGCGACGATGGCAGTCGATTGCTGCTGGGCAAACCCGGTGTCTGGAAGGGTACCCAGACCGGCGCGGTGCTGGGCGATCACCTTTACACCACCGAAGCTGGCGGCCGCATTCGCGATACGACCATCGGCCCGCAAAAGTGGTCGTGGAAGGCGACCAAGGCCAACCTGGCCGCGATCAAGTTCCTGGTGGCGGCGGCCGACGAGCTGTACGGCATCGATGCGGACGGCAAGCTTGTGCAGATCGGCAAGGCCGACGGAGCCCAGACCGCCGTGGGCAAGCCTGGCCAATGGAAGGGTGTGCTGGCGGCTGCTGCGCTGAACGGACGGCTTTATACGACCGAGCATGACGGCGGCCTCTACCAAACCGAGTTGAACAGCGGAGTGCGGAATCGAATCGGCAGGCCCGACTTCGGTGCGACTGTTTTGATGTTCCCTGTGGGCGATCGGATTTACACGATCGACGCCGACGGAACGATGCACACGGTGCAGGTCGCCTCGGCCCACACCGGCGGTCCGTACACGGCAACGGCACGATGGAAGTACACGTTCGAAGTGACCGGTTGGAAGCAAGTTGCTGGCACGTACCGCGTTGATGTGGGAACGACCGAGTACGAGGCGACGGAATGGTTCTTCTGGGCTCCCGTGGCCCCGGAATCAGGGCGGCAAAGCGACCCGCGGACGACGATGGACCCGCCGGGCAAGCCAGGCTACGACCTCAGCCCCGAGCATCGGCCGATCCTGTTCGCCGAGGTTCCGGTGAAAGATCCCAAGCCGGGGCAGGGGTGCAGCGTGGCAGTGCGCTACGAAGCGACGCTGTTTGCCCGTCGGTTGATCGCCGTGCCGCCCGGCCAACGGGCTATCGCCGTGCCGTTGCTGACCGAGGAGGAGCGCACCACGTATCTCGCGCCGACGTCGATCCTCGATTTCGAAAGCGACGCGTTTCAAAAGTGGCTCGACGACCATCGGCTGCGGCGGGCGTCGAGCGAAGACGAGGTGGACTTCGGCCGCCGGGTGTTTCAGGCGATGATCGGCCAGTACACCTATGAAATCGGAAACATGAAGGAGCACCCGCAGGTCTCCGAGGAATGCCGACAGACCAAAGGTCGCTGCGAAACGCTGTCGTTGGTCTATGCCGCCGCGATGCGTGCCAACGGAGTGCCGGCTCGCGTGGTCTGCGGCCTGCGCGACAAACCAGAAAAGCCGAACAAGGATGGCGCCCTGGTAGGGCACGTGCAGGCCGAATTCATGATCGACGGCGTAGGCTGGGTTCCGGTGGATCTCGCGTTTGCGCTCTCGGATAAGAAGCGCGGTCCGTGGGCGTACTTTGCGGCCGACACGGGCGACCTGCTGGTCGAGAACATTGATTACGAGCACGTCCTGCGCAACCCGCGCGGCGGGCGAAGCTATGTGCTGTACGGCATGCGATTCCTGCCACGCGCGCTCGGCAAGGGGAAAATCGACATCAGCGGTAAGCCGATCTCCTGGGACGTGGCGATCGTGAAGCAAAGTGCGACGATCGCGCCGACCGCCGCGACGCGCTGAAGTAACCAACGCAATTCGCCGCTTGGGGTGCTCGCGCTCGCCTTGAGCAGCCGCGAGTTACAAGCGTCCGACGTTTGTCTCGGCACGCAGTTGGTCGATCATCTCGCGCGTGGCGGCCTCGACCGCTCGTTGCCACTGGTCGGGAGCGAAGCGGCCAGCGTATTCGCGCCGTGCGTGGGCGAAGATGATGCCGCGCGAGTTGTTGACCACCGCGCCTTGGCCGTTTGAATCGAAAGCGGCTGCAACATCCTTGGCCGTCGCTCCCTGGCTGCCGTAGCCTGGAACGAGCAACCAGCTATGGGGCATTGCCTGGCGGAGCTCGCCGAGTTCCTCGACGTAGGTGGCCCCAGTCACGGCGCCGACCGCACCATAGCCGGTTTCGTCGGCCGACTGCGCCGCCCAGTGCTCGACGTGCTCGGCCACATGGCGGAACAACTTGCGATTGTCGGCAACCAGGTCTTGAAACGTTGCTCCCCCGGGATTGGACGTCTTAACCAGCACGAACAGTCCGGCCGCTCGTTGCCGGGCCGTCGTCACGAACGGTTCGAGACTGTCGTCGCCCAAGTACGGGTTCACCGTCAGCGCGTCCGCCTGCCACGGGCTGTTGGCGCCCAGATAGGCGTCGGCGTATGCCTCGGCGGTCGAGCCAATATCGCCGCGCTTGCCGTCAAGAATGACCAGCAGATCGCGCTCGTGGGCATAGGCGATCACGTTGGCCAGGGCCGTCATACCCGGCGGGCCAAGCTGTTCGAAGAACGCCATTTGCGGCTTCACGGCCGGCACGAGCGGATGCACAACATCGAGAATCTCTCGGCAAAAGGTGGCGTAGATTTCTGCCCGAACTGCCCGGTCCGAGGCCGACCCGCCACCGCTGGTCAACACTGCCGGCAACTGTTCCCAGCGGGGGTCGAGGCCGACGGTGACCGGGTTGCGGCAGCGGGCGACGGCGGCGGACAAGCGGTGCGAAAACGAAGGGTTCGAGACAGGCACGAGCGATTCGGCTTTCTGGCGAGGGAGGTCGTTGGCAACCGGCAGCGATGGTATACCGCATCGCCCGGCCCGACGCGATGCCCGCGCGACCGGGCGGTGGCGCGCAAGTTTTAAGCTGCTCTAGACACTGGCGCGCGGGCAGGTGTATGATTCCCGCAGAACTGCCACCTGGGCGCAGTTTCTCCTCGTCGAGCAGCGACCCTCCGCGATCAACCTGCCAAGCTTTTAACGACGTCTCTCTCGTCCGAGCCCGTGGTCTTTGCTCCCAGGTTTGTCGAGTCGGAAGGTCTTTGAGGTCGCAGGCTGTTTCGGCACTCGCATGAGTCGATGGGCACG
>DASZPI010000608.1:0-2559 GCA_035550355.1 Pirellulales bacterium | reverse complement strand
CGACGGCGTTCATAGGGCCGTCATTTTACCTGCGCCGGGGCCGACTGCGATACCGTGGCCGGCGTGCTGGCACGAGCCGCAGCCTGCTGCTTCTCGACGAGTTGAATCTCGTCGGACAACGCCTGGATGCGCATTTCCAGTTGACGGATTTCATCGCGCATCATGGTCGTCGAGATGCCGACGCTCGATTGGGCGGCGTCTTGCAGCCGCGGCGTGAGGCGCATCATCACATTCAGCGCACGCCCCTGATGATTGACGACGAGCGGAACTTCATCGCCCAGCTCGTACATGCCAACGATGCTGACGAACTGCTGCGTGGTGCTCAACGAATTGCGGTCGAGCGCCACGAGCACGTCGCCGGCGACGATACCCGCCTTCGCGGCAGGGCTGTTGGGCGCCACCCGCGCCACATGCACCGTGTTCGGCGAAACGTCGCGCAGCACCAGGCCGAGCATGCCACTGGTGGCGGCGGTGATTTCCTGATCGACGGGCGAATCACCTTCGGCAACACCGACCCCCGCGACGGCCGACTGATCGCTGCCGAACACTTGCACGGCCAGCGGCTGGCCGTTGCGCAACAGCTCGACCGTCACCGGCGCGCCGCGTTGCTTGCGATTGACCATCTCGGCGGCGAACGGCACGAGCGCCGAAACCGGCGCGGCGGCGTGTCCGCCGACCGACAGCAAAATGTCGCCCGGCATGACACCGGCTTTCGCCGCCGGCGACAGTGGCGAGACCACCGTGACGACAGCCCGCTGGCCCTGTTCGTGAACGAACATGCCGAACACGTTAATGTCGGTTGCCGTGGGGCCGGTCGCGTCGCCCAAGCCCGGGCTGCCGGGGGTGCGTGTGACTTCAAGCGTGGTATCGTAGCGCGTGCCGGTGCGCCGCAGAGCCATGGTTACCGAGTCGCTCGTCAAAGCGCCCAGCAGATCGCGTTCGGCCCGCTCGCGCGTCGAGACCGGGGCCTGGGCAATGCTGATCAACTCGTCGCCCTTGGCCAGCCCGGCCTTGGCGGCGGGGCTTTGTGGACGAACGTCGGCCACGAAGATATTGCTCGCCGCCGTCGATTCAAGGCGTAAGCCCAGTTGCCGCCACAAAGAATCAGAAATCTTCGGGTCGACCGACCCCGGTGGGCCCTTGGGGACCTCGGGCTGCGCACCCGGGCGGACATGATCGTTGGTCATGCTCCCGGCAGCGCTGGGTGCGACCGCTTGCGGGCTTACCTGGGCAAAACTGGTCGCGCAAGCGCCGAACGCGACGATCGCGAACCCAGTAATCAGCGCGGCGCCGCGAGCGCCGGCAGCGAGAATGCGAGGCCTCATGATAGGGCAAGCTCCGGCAAGAGGATGCGGTGTGACTAGCAGTCATTCCGCATCTCGCGTGCCAGAGCGCGATCCGTGGCCAGTCGTTCGTGGCTGGCGACTCGCGGGATCGATCGCCGAGTACGCGCCGCTAGCCACGGGCCGCTTGCCACCCGCCACTATCTCCGCGGGCCGGTCCAGCGCACGCGGCGTACGGCTGGCTTGGGCGGAGGCGCCGGAGTGACCAACTGTGCGGGGTCGATCGGGGGCTTGCCTTGATGGGTCGATGGCGTGGCGATCGGACCGGCTAACTGGCCGGGGAGCAGGTCGGCGGGCATCACGATTGCCCCTTCGGTGCTGGCCACATCGGCGATCATGTCGCCGTACAGGGCATTCTCGGTGATTTCGCCCTCGCGGCTCCACCATGTCCACTCGCCCGACTGATGTCCTTGGTCGTAGGCACCCTGGATCCGCCGGCGACCGGTTTCGTACCACCAGGTCCAGCGACCGCTTTGATGACCCATGTCGTACTCGCCTTCGATCGCGCGTTGCCCGTTGGGATGCCACCATACAAACGGCCCGGTGGCAACGTTATCCACGTAGCTGCCTTGCATCGCCTTCTGGCCATTGGCGTGGTACTCGGTCCACAGCCCGTGGCGGACGTCGTCGCCTTCGTAGTCGGTAATGACCGTGCGATGGGTCCCTTCCCAAAAATCGTCTTCGATCCGCACGATCTCTTTGGCGAACAGGTAATGCGCTTCGACCTTCTTCACGCCGGGCGCGAGCCATTCGACCTTCACGTCCTCGCGGCGTCCCTGCACATAAGGTTCGCACGACACCGGCGAGCCGTCGCTGGCCCATTCTTCGAAATTGCCGTGCAGCTCGCCGTGATCGTAATTCGCTTCGCGCCACAGGCGGCCGTTGGGGAAATACCACACGCTCTTGCCGTGGCGCTGGCCGTTCTCGTACGTCCAGGCGGCGACCGGCCGATCGCCGGCGTCAAACGTCTTCCACACGCCGTGCATCTGGTCGTCGACGAATGTCACGGTCGAATAGAACGGCGCTTCGAACATCCGTCCCCATTTGCCGCCGAGCATCTCGGCCTCGTCGGCCGCGAACCGGCGCTCCCATTGGCCCTGCCGCAGGCCATTGCTGTACTTGCCGTGGCCCATTTCGCGCCCTTGCTCGTCGAACATCGTCCACGAGCCTTGATTCACATAATCGCCCGAAGCATCGCGCACCACTTGGCGCTCGA
>DASZPI010000607.1:0-17929 GCA_035550355.1 Pirellulales bacterium | reverse complement strand
TTGGAATGATTCAATCGTCGGGCCTTTGCCCGCTCAGGTTTCGGCGGCCAAGCGTCGCACAGGTTCGTTGGATAACCTAGTTTAGGATTTCGCCATGATTGGCATCTGTTTGCGCAAGACGATCGTTGCCCTGTTGGCATTGGCTTGCTTGGCGAGTTCGCAGGCTCAGGCCCGCTCGGCCGCTCCGCTCCGCTTGCTGTTTCTGGGCGATCGGGGACACCATCGACCGATCGAGCGTTTTCGCCAACTGCAACCGGCGCTAGCGTCGCGCGGTATCGAACTCTCGTACACCGAAGACATGAACGTGCTGCGGCCGGACGTGCTCGCGAAGTACCAGGGGCTGGTGTTGTACGCCAACATCGACCAGATCGACGACGCTCAAGCCAAGGCTCTACTGGACTACGTGGCCGGCGGCGGCGGCTTCATTCCGTTGCACTGCGCCTCGTACTGCTTCCGCAACAACGACGAAGTCGTCGCTCTCATCGGCGGACAGTTCAAACGTCACGGCAAGGGCGTGATTCGCATCGCGCCCGAGGGGCAAGCCGCCGAACATCCGCTCATGCGCGGCTACCACGGCTTCGAAAGCTGGGACGAGACTTACGTTCACACCAAACACAACGAACAGGACCGCACGGTACTGGAATACCGCGTCGACGGCGCGGAGCGCGAGCCATGGACCTGGATTCGCACGCATGGCAAAGGCCGCGTCTTTTACACGGCGTGGGGCCACGATGAACGCACTTGGTCGAACCCCGGCTTCGTGAATTTGGTGGAACGCGGCATTCGCTGGGCTTGCGGCGACGACCCCAGCGTCGTTCCGGTGTTCGCCGATCGTCCGGCGATGAAGCCGAAGCGAACCGATGTGAAGCCGCTGGAGTACGTCGAGGCCGAGTTGCCGTTCTACGCTCCCGGCGGCAATCGAACGGGCAACGACCGACCGGTTTCGCGGATGCAAAAACCGCTCACCGCCGAAGAGTCGCTCAAGCACTACATCACGCCTATCGATTTCCACGTTGAACTGTTCGCGGCCGAGCCACAGATCGGCAAAGTTGTGGCGATGAACTGGGATGAGCGCGGGCGACTCTGGGCCTGCGAAACGGTCGATTATCCGAACGAGTTGCAGCCCCAAGGGCAGGGTCACGATCGCATCCGCATCTGCGAAGACACCGATGGCGACGGCCGCGCGGATCGCTTCACGGTCTTCGCCGAACACCTAAGCATCCCCACCGCGATCGCCTGCATCCGCGGTGGCGCGGTCGTGCAAGACGGCGTCGAGACGGTTTTCCTGAAAGACACCGACGGCGACGATCGGGCCGACGTGCGACACGTGCTGATCACTGGCTGGGGCCTGGGCGACACGCACGGCGGCGTGAGCAACTTCCAATACGGGCTCGACGACTGGATTTGGGCCATGCAGGGCTACAACAACTCGACGCCCAAGTTCCCCGGCTCCAAAGACGAATCGTTCCGTGCGGGCTTCTTTCGCTTCCGCCTCACCGCGAGCGACCCGCCGGAAGTCGCCGAATTGGAATTCATCCGTTCGACGAACAACAACACCTGGGGCCTCGGCATCAGCGAAGAGGGCCTCATCTTCGGCTCGACCGCCAATGGCAATCCCAGCGAGTACATGCCGATTGCAAATCGGTATTACGAAGCCGTCCGCGGCTGGAGCCCTGAAACGCTGAACGGCATCGCCGAGAGCAACACGTTCGAGCCGGTGACCGACGCCGTGCGGCAGGTCGATCATCACGGCGGCTTCACCGCGGCTGCGGGTCATGCGCTGTACACGGCTCGCCAATGGCCGCAGGAATACTGGAACCGCACGGCGTTCGTCACCGAGCCGACGGGCCACCTCGTCGCGACATTCCAGTTGAACGGCAGCGGCGCGTCGTTCCGCTCACACAACGCTTACAACATCCTGGCCGGCGACGACGAGTGGATCGCGCCGATCATGGCCGAGATCGGGCCCGACGGTCAGCTCTGGGTCGCCGATTGGTACAACATCATCGTGCAGCACAACCCGACGCCCGTCGGTTACAAGACCGGCAAAGGCAAAGCCTACGAAATCCCGCTGCGCGACAAAACCCACGGCCGCGTCTACCGCGTCGTCTACGACAAGTCGGCGGCAAGCACGGCCCCGAAGACGTTGCACGGCGCGACCAACGCCGAACTCGTCGCCGCCCTGCGCTGCGACAATTTCCTCTGGCGACGTCACGCACAGCGGTTGCTCATCGAACGCCGAGCGACCGACGTCGTTGAACCGCTATGGAAACTAGTGGAAGATCAAGCGGTCGACGCGGCCGGGTTGAACGTCGGTGCGATTCATGCCTTGCACGTGCTGGCCTCGCTGAACCAATTAACCCCTGAGAATTTCAGGCAGCTCGAACCGGCTTTGCGGCACCCGTCGGCGGGCGTGCGACGTAACGCGGTTCAACTCGCGCCGCGCACGGTCGAAGCGACGAGCGCGATTGTCCATTCGGCGAAGTTGCTGGACGACGCCGACGGCCAAGTGCGCCTGGCCGTCCTGTTGGCCCTGGCCGAATCGCCGCCATCGGCCGATGCCGCGGAGGCTGTGGCTCGCTTCGCCGCCGATGCGCAGGCGATGAGCGACCACTGGTTGAGCGACGCCGCCACGGCTGCGGCCGCCCGACAGGCCGATTTCTTTCTCCGCACGATCTTCGCGAAGACCGTTTCCGCCGAGTCGCGCGGCACCGTGCCTACGCCTCTCATTGAGATCGTCGCCGAGCATTATGCCCGGGGCGCTCCGAGCGGCATCGGCACGTTGATGTCGGCCGTGACGGACGCCGACTACGCGACCCACGCCGCCACGGTCGACGCGGTTCTCGCGGGCCTGGCCCGGGGCTGGCCGAAGCAGAAGCCGGCGAAAATGCCAGGCGACGTCGAAGCTCGACTGAGCAAGTTCTTGCGGAGTCTGTCTCCCGCCGCGAAAGGATCGCTGATGACCCTCGCGGCTTCGTGGGATCTGTCGACGCTTGCCGCACAGATCGCCAAAATCGCCGGCGACTTCCTCAAGGTTGCGGCCGACGAACGAGCCGCCGACGAAGCGCGAGTCGACGCCGTTGCGCGCTTCGTGTCGTTGCGCAGCACCGATGAGGCGGCGGCGCCTGAAGTGCTGAAGTTAATCTCAGCCCGGACTTCGCCCGATGCCGCACGTGGGTTCCTCGAAGCCTTGGCAGAGAGCAGTTCGCCGGCGACGGCCAAGGCGCTACTCGATCGTTACGATTCGTTCACCCCGCCTTTGCGAACGGCGGCGCTACGGGTGCTGCTGGCCCGCGCCGACTGGACGGCGGCGCTGGTGGCGGCCCTCGACGAAGGCCGCATTCCTCCGGCCGATCTGGCTCTTGACCAAAAGCAGTCGCTGGCCGCTTACCCGGATCGCGCCATTGTAGCCCGCGTGAAGAAGGTGTTCGCTCGCGGCGGCGGCTTGCCAAATCCCGATCGTCAAAAAGTGTTGAACGAATTGCTGCCGCTTGCAGTTCGCAGCGGCGACGTCGCGCTCGGCAAAGAGGTGTTCAAGAAACAATGCTCGAAGTGCCACATGCACTCGGGCGAAGGAAATCGCATCGGCCCCGACCTGACCGGCATGGCCGTGCATCCGAAGAAAGAATTGCTGATGCACCTGATCGACCCGAGCCGCAACGTTGAAGGCAACTTCCGTGTCTACACCGTCGCACTGGCCGACGGCCGCGTGATGACCGGCCTGCTTGCAGGCGAGTCGAAGACAACCCTTGAAATCATCGACTCCGAGGCGAAGCGCCACGTGCTGCAACGGGCCGACGTCGAAGAACTCGTCGCCTCGACCAAGTCGCTGATGCCGGAAGGATTCGAGAAGCAGGTCCCGCCAGACGACATCGTGAACCTGCTCGAGTTCCTAACGGCCCGCGGTCGCTACGTGCCGATCCCGCTCGACAAAGCGGCGACGGCCGTGAGCACCCTTGGCCTGTTCCACAATCGCGATTCGATGGTCGATCGAATGATCTTCGACGATTGGAAGCCCAAGACGTTCGAAGGCGTGCCCTTCGTGCTGGTCGACCCCCAGGGCGATCGCGTGCCGAACGTCGTGCTCCTCAATTCGCCCAACGGCCGGTTGCCCCCGACGATGCCGAAGTCGGTGAGCTTGTCGTGTAATGCACCCGCGAAGGCCGTGCATCTGCTGAGCGGCGTCGGCGGTTGGAGCTTCCCCGCGAGCAGTGCCGGCTCGGTGTCAATGATCGTGCGACTGCACTACGCGGACGGCTCGACCGAGGATCATCCGCTGGTGAACGGTCGGCACTTCGCCGATTACATCCGCCGCGTCGACGTGCCCGAGAGCAAGTTCGCCTTCGCACTCCGAAGCCAGCAACTCCGTTACCTCGCGGTCTACCCGAAACGCAGCGACAAGATCAATACGATTGAACTGGTCAAAGGCAATGACCGTTCCTCGCCGATCGTCATGGCCGTGACCGTGGAGTCGCCCTAGCGCACTGCTCGAGACCAACCGTGAAGGGCCTTGGAAACTGATTTTGTCCGACGGCGCCAACCAACAGTTGTTTAATCTCGCCGAAGATTTGTCGGAGAAAGAAGATCTCGCCGCGACCGAGACTGACCGGGTCAAAGAATTAACTGCAAAATGGCAAGCTTGGCAGGCTCAAATGCCGCCCATCCAAACGAAAATGAACGGCAGGAAAAACAGAGCGAACGCCATGGAATGATCTTCAGCCTGACTCAAACCAAGACCGCACCGGCGCGGATGTTTGAAAAGTACGGCCACGAGTCGCGCTCGCCAGGTATCGACGCCGCGAATTACCTGCTCGCCCGCCGACTCGCCGAACGCGGCGCCCCGCAACTTCGAATTAATCGACGACCATGAAATCGACCCTGTTCATTTTTGCTCTGCTGGTCAGCGTTTGCCCCGCCGCATTCGCGAAACCTAACATCCTACTCATCTACACCGACGATCAGGGCTGGGCGGACTTGGGGCTGCAGGGGGTGGACGGGGACATTCGTACGCCGCACCTTGACCAGCTTACGCGCGATGGCGTGCGCTTCACGCGTGGGTATGTGACCGCTCCGCAGTGTTTGCCATCGCGCTGTGGCGTTATCACGGGGCGGTATCAACAAAAGTTTGGTGTGGAGGATAACAGGAAAGGTCCGCTGCCGCTTCCGGAGGTGACAATCGCCGAACGGCTGAAGCCGGCGGGCTATCTCAGCGGTTTCGTCGGCAAGTACGGCTTCGACGGCGTCGGCGAGGGTGGCTCGGCGAAGAAGGTGCGACTGCTCACGACGCACATGCCGCAGCATCAGGGCTTCGATGAATACTGGCGCGGCGAGCGGAACGCCTATTACGCCTCGCATGCGCTGGACGGCACTCCGTTCGCTGACGCGCCACGACTGGTCATCGACGACCGATTTCGAGTCGTCGTGCAGACGGAGGCGGCGCTTTCGTTTCTCGACCGCCGGGCAAAAAAGCCCGAGCAGCCGTGGTTTCTCTTCCTCGCCTGGTTCGCGCCGCACGTGCCGCTGGAGTCGCCGGAACCGTGGTTCTCCAAGACGCCGCAACATTTGCCGATGGAACGCCGCCAGGCGCTCGCAATGATGGCCGCGATGGACGACGGCCTCGGCGAAATTCGCGCGCAGCTCAAAGCGATGGGCGCAGAAAAGAACACGCTCATCTTCTTCATCAGCGACAACGGCGCTCCGGTGAGACCCGACGGATGGGACGGCTCGCTGAACAAACCGCTCATCGGCGAAAAAGGCATGCTCACCGACGGCGGCGTGCGAGTGCCTTTTGTGGCCGCGTGGCCGGGGACAATTCCGGCCGGGCAGACCTACGACCATCCGGTCATCAATCTCGACGTGGCCGCGACCGCTAACGCGCTCGCCGGCCTTCCCTCTGACTCGAAGCTCGATGGCGTGAACCTGCTACCGTTCCTCACCGGCGAAAGCAAAGCCGCGCCGCACGACTACCTCTATTGGCGCTGGCGCTCACAGTCGGCTGTGCTGGAATTTCCGTGGAAGCTGATCCATCTCGGCGATCAGGAAAAATTCCTGTTCGATGTCACGGAGCCGGATGGCGAACTCGCCGTGAACGATCAACTTGTGCGGCATCCCGACATCGCCGCGCGCCTCGAAGCCAAACTCCAAACCTGGAGCGCGACCCTGCAACCGCCCGGCGCACCAGAGAAAGCCGGCGTCCAGGACTACATCAGCTACACCGAGCATCTGAAGCTCACCGGTGAGACGAAATCGAAGTTTGGCGAGAAAGCGGCTGCGGGAAAGAAAGCCGCGCCGGCCGCCCCCGATAGCATCCAAGGCTGGGTTTGTCGCAATGGCACGCTGGCCGTAAAGGACGGCGCACTACGCCTAACACCCGATGCTACCACGGAAGCTCCCACCTTCCTGACGCGCATCGGCTTTG
This sequence comes from Pirellulales bacterium, assembly GCA_035550355.1. Lineage (GTDB taxonomy): Bacteria > Planctomycetota > Planctomycetia > Pirellulales > PNKZ01 > DATAXP01. The sequence continues at coordinate 11,511 of DASZPI010000607.1, read as the reverse complement.
ATTTGCCCGGCCCCGTCACACTCACTGTCCGCGCCCGTGGCATCACCGGCAGCCAAGCCACCGTAAACTGGCGCAGCAGCGAGGAGAAGGAATTCACTGCCGGGTCCACAGCCACCTTCGACTGGCCGGGCAGCAACGAGTGGCAGGATGTCAAAGTGACGCTGCCCATCAAAGGTCGCCTAATTCACCTGCGGCTGACTCCGCCGAAAACCTCCACCGGCCTCGAAATCCAGTCCATCGAACTGCGGGGCACCGATAATTCGCCGCAGATGTATCGTTTTGACCACTGACTTTTTAATGGCGAGCTGCAGGAAGATAAATAGCCACAACACGACATCCACCTACATCATCGCTTACTTCAAATGAATAGAATTCTATCAAGCATCTTCATTTCCATTTGTTCTTTTAGCCCTATCGCATCAAAAGCGGCTTCGGCTTCGTAGTCGAATATCGTTGTGATTTTGGTCGATGACACGGGCTTCCCGACCGTGGCTGCTATGGTTCGGAAATACCGGCTCCGAACACCTAATATCGAAGACCGACTCGTTATCCGATCAGTACGCCGGCGAGCCGCTTCACAAACCGGCTGCGGGTCACGATCAGTCAGCGCGTCGGCGAACGTTTGGGAAAAACATCTGCGGCGCTGAAGCGAATTTCAATCCCCGCCATAATACTGATGTTGTGCGTCGGTTCGCCCGACTCCGCACCGAGCATGAGGTCGTCAACGATTTCGATCCGTGAAGCCCACCTCGGCGAGTGCATGTACTTCAAGCCCGCGCCAAATGGAATGACGAACAAGGAGTCCTGGATCGTTCGGCCATTCGTGGCCTGCAATCCCATCTCTGCAACTCCCAACGCGATCATCGCGTATGGCCGCCATCTGGTGTTACCGAGCGGGTAGTGCATCAGTCGATACTCGCCCAAGTACGCGTGCACCAACGCCGGCCCGCTATGGCGGTCCGCATGTTTGGCTGCGAAGCCGATATACGCGCCGCGTTTTTCAATGCCCCAGCGGTGGTCGTAATCCCAGCCATAGTTCACGCTAGCGAGGAACCCCCACTGCTGATCGACGTGACGTCGGATCGGTGAAGTGCCCTCCACACCGCCAAATCCAAGGCCGAGCGATAGAGGATGGTCGAGCCAACTAATGCCTTCGAGTGGTTGCCCCCATCGGGAAAGTCGATTGAATGGGGCGCTTCGGCTTCCGATGACCGGCACGATGCCGAGGCCGAGATCGGGCCAGAACGCCCATTTGTGCCGCCGACGTTCGGGGGCAATCACAACCCCGACCGGCTCTTCCGCGAACGTCGGCTCGGGAGGCGAAATGTGTTCGATCATTGGCAGACGCTGGATCGATAGGTCTCGGTCCTGCTCGCTCGGAAACGGCAAGGGTAGTTCGTGGAATGGACTCAGATATGCAGGATCGGCATCATCGGATGCGCTCGCGAATCCGCAAAGGAGCCACAGCCCCCAGAATCCGATGCACCATCGGCCAGGTGCGACGCGTTGACGAACGCGGTCGGCGTAGCGCATAGCGGGACCGCGTAATGGATGGTGCGTCGAAATAGCGGCAATACTCGTCGGAAACGCCGTCAGCCGCAAGGCCAATGCCTCATGGCCTGCAAGCATCTGTGGCGTTTGCTCGGCATGACATACCGACGGTTGCCTCGCTGCCGGGCCGGAAAAGAGCTTGCGCAAGTGCACTTGGTTGAAACCGAAGCTCGTCGCCGAGGTTATGGCCCCAGTTCCCCTCTGAACTCGATGAAAACCGACTCGTTACTTCGAAAATGTCGTATAAGTCGGGTAGGCCTTATACGGATCTGAATCAGCCGACACCTTCGTCGTGGTTTTCGCCTCCACGTCGTACTGCATGATTGCCCCGTCTTTGGCGAAGAGCAGTAACCTGTTATCTGTGGAGATCGAAACGTACCAGGCCATGGTGGAAGGATCCAATTCATCGAACACCACCTCATCGGTGATGGACGGCACGGAGGCATCAAACTTGGCATAGACCATCACTCCGCCCTTGTACATGTCATGTTTCCGATCGACCCATTTCTGGTACGCGATCATGGTCTCGTCCTGAGAAAGGGCGATCTTATGGATGAATTTATCGTCGGGACGTTGGACCTGGACGTACTCCGCGTTGCCGTTTCCGGCGGGAGTTGCCAGGTAGCTGTTGCCTCGCTGTTGTATGAACACCCGCCCGTCCGCCAAGTGCGGATTGATCCAGCCCCAAGGTGCGAGTCTTTGTTCTGCGCCGGGGTATCCATCTGAATTGTTCCAGTAAGGCCCGGGCTCTGTGACGTTCATTCGATTGAAGCTGATGCGATTCGAACCGTCCCTTGACCAATAAGGCTCTGTATTGAAGCTCTCTTCTCCCTCGATGATCTCGTGCAGACCACTACCATCGGCATTCATGACGCAAACAGAAGAACGCCATGTCTCGCAACATGGGCCGTTCACCGCATAACGCCTGAAGAAAGTCATTCTGCTGCCGTCAGGACTAAAGTTGGGTTTGAAGTTCCAGAGTTCCGTGTCGGTCAGGTAGGTGATCTCTGATGTCTTGGACACCGGATCGTACACAGTTCGAGCGATCTGCCAGCGGCCTTTCGCATCTGCCGTGGTACAGACATACGTCACTTTGCCTGCCAGAGTCAGCACGACGTTTTCCGAAACGCCGGTCGATTTGACGCTTCGCGAAACACTGCCATAGCCATTCTTACTGAACGTGATCCAGTCTGCCGAAGCGGTATTGGACGACGGTGCCCGACCGTCGTTTTGCTTCGACAGGTCTCCGTCAATCCGAAGTTGTGAATCCGCGACCTTGCCGGCAACCGCGTCGCCGTCAAAGCGGAACCGCCCGTTGGCATCCGTCGTCACGGCAAGTCCGGCATCTCGTAGCGTGACGGTTGCACCTTCGAGAGGTACTCCGTTGCTGCCGTCCATGACCAAACCTGAAAGGGTAGCTGATTGTGCGGAGGCGCTAATCGTCAGCACCAGCAACACTGAGATGAATCGGAACATGGTTCGTTACCTCCGGTTCGATGGTATCGTTGGTGATTCGTTGTGATTCGCAATGAGAACATGGTTTGGCCCAGTGGACAGGAATGAACGTTCCTGTCGCTAGACGTCGGTGACGACGCCCGTGCTGGCGCCGAACGACTCCGCCCCGATGTCCATTTCGTGCAGCATCCGCACAAACAAATTCGAGAGCGGCTTGTTGTTCTTGCGGTCGTAAGCGACATGCCCCTGATGCTTAAAGCCGCCGCCGGCCAGCAGGACCGGCAGGTTCGTGGCGTCGTGCGACGAAGCATTGCCCAGGTTACTGCCGTAGAAGATGGCTGTATTGTCGAGCAGTGTCCGCTCGCCTTCGGAGCTGTTTCTCATTTTTTCGAGGAATTCGCTCAGTAATCTCAGTTCCGCTTCTTCGATTAACGCCAACTGTGCGAGCTTGGACGGATCCTGGCCGTGATGGGAAGCATTGTGGTGGACGAGGTTGACGCCATCGATGTTGGGAGGAGCTTCGGAAGTGAGCCACACCGAAATGACGCGTGTTGAATCGGTCTGCAGTGCGAGGTGGATGATGTCGTACCACTGCCGGCTGCGCTTCAAGAGTTCCACGCCGCCGAAATCGTCGGTTGGCGGCGGAACATCAACCTTTGGCACGGGGATCTTGACCCACGCCTCGTCTTGCTGCATGCGCTTCTCCGCATCGCGGACCGAAGACAGGTAAAGATCGAGCCGCGCTCGATCGGCGTGGCTGATTCGGTTGCTGATCGAGCTGATCTGGTCGCGGACATCGTCGAGGATGCTCCGGCCGTCACGAATGTCGCGCATCTCGCGGGCTTCTTCTTCGCGGGTGCCGCGAAGGAACAGTTGTTTGAACACCGCAATGGCTGACTGCTGCGGCGGGATTCGGCCACCCCGGCGGTTCCAGGCAGCGCCTCCTCCGGCAGGGCTCCCTCCGCCGAGAACCAGAGAGGTAAATCGCGTTTGGCCTTCGAAGTGCGAGGCGACCTCTTGGTCGAGAGAGATGCTGTTATGGATATTGCCCGCTTGCATGTAGTCGGGGTGGACGCCGGTCATCAGGCCGACTTCGGGGAAGTGCGTATTCGCATGGAAGTGCGACATGCCCGAAAACACCGTGAAGTGCTCGCGCAGCGGTTGCAGGAGCTTCAGATAGCGGCTCGGCTCGTAGTCCTTCCCGGTCTGTTCGGGGAAAAAATAGGGCGAGTGCAGGCCATAGGAACGGCCGATGAGAACCATGCGCTTGATCGGTTTCTTTGCCTCGATCTCTGCCGCACCAGCAGGAAGCATGGCGTCCAAAAACGGCAGCGCAATGGCCACGCCCGCAGAACGGAGAAAGATCCTTCGATCAAGGCGCTTGAAAGGCATGGCAGACTCCAGAAGATTCGTTACGCGGACATTGCCTCAGAAGCTATTTATTCAGAAACGCTCGGCTTTGAACGATTTCATGCACCAAGGTACGAAAGCCGTAGTTCTTGGTTGCCAACCGCGCGACGATCTGTTCGACCAGTTCACGGTCGGCGAACTGCATGTCGGCGCCCGTGGAATAGACCAACAACTTTTGCGTCAGGTTACGAGCCAGTTGGTCCTTGTCGGCAAGCAGCAGTTGCTTGTAATCATCGATGTTCTTGAACGTGTGGCCGTCGGGTGTCTCGCCGCCGCTTTCAACGTCCGGACCGCGATAGACGGGTTGCCTCGCGCTGAAAGCGGGCAGGTCGACTTTGCCTCGACTCGTCGGCACTGATACGCGGTAGTAGTCGCGCCAGCCACCGATCGGGTCGAAGCTTTCCAACGCGAATCCCGGCGGGTCGATGTGAACATGGCATTGAGCGCACGCCGCATCGGTGCGGTGCTTATCGAGCTGCTGGCGAATGGTGACGGCGCCGCGAATATCCGGCTCGATGGCGGGCACGTCGGGCGGAGGCGGAGCGGGTGGCTTGCCGACAATCCGCTCCAGCACCCATTTGCCGCGCAGCACCGGCGAAGTAGCCATGCCATCAGCCGTGACTTTAAGAACGCTGGCATGGGTCATCACGCCACCGCGATGGCTGCCGGGCGGTAACGTCACCTTGCGCAGATCGTTACCGATTACGCCCGAGATGCCATACAGCTTCGCCAGGCGTTCGTTGAGCATCGTCCAATCCGAATCGACGAACTCGAGCAGGCTTCGGTCATTCTTCAGCACTTCCTCGAAGAACATGTGCGTCTCGCGCGGCGTGGCCCACTGCAACACGGGGTCGAAATCCGCGTAAAGGCGTGGATCGGGGACACTCGCATCGATCTTGCGCAGGTCGAGCCAATGCCCCACGAAGTTCTCGGTGAACTGGTGCGACTTGGGCGACGCGAGCATTCGCTCGACCTGCGAGCGCAGCACCTCGGGCTTGGCCAACTCCCGCTGGGCAGCCAGGTCGAGCAATTCCTGATCGGGCCCGGTCGACCACAGAAAGTACGACAGCCGAGCGGCCAGAGCATAGTCGTCGAGCTTCGTCGATTGAAAGTCATTGTTCACTAGAGCCGGCTGGTCGGTAGGCTCAAGCCGCAACAAGAAGTGCGGCGAAGACAAGATCGCCTTGTAGACGTAGGTCATCGCCTCCTGGAATGTGTAGCCATGGTCGAGCTTGTCGTGGACCCGGCCCACATATTGTTGCAGCAAGTCTTCGCTCACGGGGCGGCGGAAGGCACGTGGGACAAAGTCGCGTACCAAGCGCTCGGCATCTTCTTTCGGATGCGCCGAGGCCGGAACGAGCGGATCGGCGGCCCACTCGGATTCGGATCGCTGTGCGGGAATCGTGGGTGGCGCCTTGCCCTCGGCTTCCGCCTCGACCACCGAGCGCGGCTTGAGCGGAACGCCCGCAAACAGGCGCTGATAGCCCACGGGGGGCCAGGGACCCACCGGCCCTTCGATTTTGATCCACTGGACCATCACGCCGCGGCCCGTCCTCGGTTCACGCGCCGTGAGCAGGTCGACCACAAAGGCATGCGAGCGCTCGAGATCGATCTCGGTTTCGACAATCGTCGGTTCGCCAGGTTGGATGTCACGCAATTCGCGGAAGGTCGCAAAGTCTCGTTCGGTCACATCCATAAACGCCACGGGAACCGGCTTGTTGTCTGTGCCCACCGCGGCAATCGAGAGTTGCACTTTGTAGCGCCCCGGCGTGGGAACCGGCGCCGAGCGACAGTACGCGAGTCGGCCGGCCTTGCCGGAAAGAATCAGGGCATCGTTCTTGAACACCGGCTTGCTGAGCACAAAGCCCTTGGCAATTTCCTGGGCGGTTCGGGTGAGGCTGAAGGGGATGGGCGGATGGGTCGGGATGACGGCCGCGATCGACTTGTCTGCCAGGTCTTGGTACAAGCGCTGGTGCGTTGCCGAAACGTCGAGCGCGGCACCGATGTTGTCGAAGCCTGAGACCAATTCGTCGTCGGGCAGCATGTCCTTCAGATGGACGGTCATGCCGAGCAGATCTCGCATGGAGTTCTCGTACTCGGTGGCATTGAGGCGGCGAATGAGTACCCTTCCCGTCTTTTGCTGGTGCTCCCGTGAGGCCGCGTGCAGTTCCTGCTTCAACCACGTCGTCGCTGCTTGCAGTTCGTCCTGCGCCGGACGTTCGCGATATTTGGGCGGCATCTCGCCGGCCACGAGCTTGTCGTACACCTTGGTCCACGTTGCCATGCTGCGCTCGTCCCGCAGGTTGGGCTGCAGATCGTCCAGGCGCAGTTTCGCTTTCTGCACCTTGGGGCCGTGGCAAGTAACGCAGTGGTGTTCGATCAGCGAAAGGACGGCAACGTCGCGGTCCTTCCTTTGGTCGTTACCCTTCGCCAGATCGCGTTTCTGCGGCACCGTTGCCACTCCAGCGCGCGGGTCCGGCGCGCCCTGTTCGATCCACTGCACAACCGTCGCAATCTGTTGTTCGGTTAGCTTCTCCTTGGGAGGCATTTCCAAGCCGTCTTCATGCCGCAAGGCTGTGACGATTAAACTTGTGGCCACGTTGCCTGGCACGACGGCAGGACCAGACTCGCCGCCAAGCCGCATCCCTTCGCGCGTATCGAGTGTTAACCCACCCTTGGGTTCTTTCGTTTCGGCAGAATGGCATTCGTAGCACTTCGAGACGAGCAGCGGCCGAATCTCTGTTTCGAAGAAGGCGCTGTCTACTGGACCGGTTAACGTGGCCTTGTGGCTTGTCGCCGGCTGAGTTAGCGGCGTGCTGGCGTTCGCTAGTTGCGCATCCTTCTTCACCGAGTCGGGGTCTACGGTCTTTCGTCTGAGGTACTCGTCGAGCGTCAACGCTCCGTTGCCGTCGACATCTAACCGTGTAAAGGTGGGCTCGACGAATTCGGGGTGTTCGCGAAAGTACTTTTGGTTGACTTTGATCAAGTCGTACTCCGCCCGCGTCAGTTTGCCGTCGGCATCGGCATCCAGCTTCGTAAAGTTCCCTGCCAAGCGTCGCTGATTCTTCGTCTCGGGTGTTGGTGCGGCCTCGGGCTTGGGCGGTAGAGCCGGCTGTTGCGGCTTTCGCGCAGGATTCTTGGCGTAGTACTCTTGCAGCTCCTTGGTCGTCGCGAAACCGTCCCGATTCACGTCGGCCTTCGAAAAAATCTCGGGGTTCCAGAACTCGGTGCGCGACAGCTTTCCGTCACCGTCTTTGTCGGCCTTCTTGAACCACGGCGCATCTTGCATCGCTGGTGCGCCATGCGCCTTTTGGGGAGGGGCATCGGCAGCCTGAATTGCCAAACCATTCAAGCACGCCACCACGGCGAAGGCGGCTGAAACCATTGTCAGGCACATCGTGCGGGGCATGCCCTGGGTCCTCAGTCGGTCGTCGATGCAAAGATTCGAGGGCGGCGGTTATTTGGGCGATGCAACGGGTTGCGGATTTAACCCCCGCAACTGGCGCGCAGCTTCTCGGCCGAAGAGCTTCGTCACGATTTCGATGCGTTTCTCTGGCTTGTTCGTGCGAGTATAAATTTCCGCCGGCTGTTCGAGCCGGCTTTCCAACTGGTAACTACCGTCCGGTTGCGCTTCCATTCCCGCCAGCGTGTACGTCACGGTGACGATCTGCCCCTGCTTGTCCCGACGGAATACGATCGCCTTACGCAAAACTTTGGTTTCCGAATCGATCTCCAAGCGAGCCTCTTTAAGCCACGGCAGTCGTCGGCCTCGATTGTCGGAGGCATGCACCACCTTCAGGCCTGGATGCGAGGCGTCGTGATCCCAGGTCAACGTGAAGTCACGCAGCACTTCATCGAGCATGGTTTCCAATCGCATGCTGAGAATGTCACAGCTGGTTTCGAGCCAGCCGGGAATTTCATCGGGTTCCAGTTTGAATCCCGCACGGCGGCCATACGTTGTCCAATAAGAACCCGTCTCGTCTCGCCCCCACGCCCAGCGGTGCTCGGCGTTGGTCGATTCCAGAAAGAATTGATCGCCGCGCGTCCACAGCCGATCGACGCGATTGACGGGGAGAATATCCGCCCCCGCATACCCGCGGCGCTGCACCTCGACCAAATAACAGCGATCGACTGGCAAGGCGTGGATTAGCCGAGTTTCACGCACGACCGCAGCGGCACTTTCTTGTTCCGTCGATCGCCAGACAACTGCCATCAGCACAATCGTCGCCAGTGAGGCAGCAGCATAGGCAAAGCGTCGCAACGCACGCGAATTCGCCAGTCGCCCGAATCTGCCGAAGGTAATCGCAGTCGTTTTCAAGCCGTTTGACTTTGCAGAATCTTCGACACCCGACTCACGAAGCAGGGTGGCGTCGTTCTCGGTGACATCGCGTTGAATCCGTGCCAGCAGCGGCCGTGGATCGAACGACTCGGCCTGCTGCTCCAAGTGCCTCAGCACGAAGGCGTCGATTTCATCATCCGAAAACGACCGGGTAAGGCTCATGCCGACTCCTCATCGAAAGCACGCTTCAACTGATCCGCCACGGCACGCCGAGCACGATGCACCAGCACACCGGCGTTACTCTCGCTAACCTCAATCGCCTGCGCAATTTCAGCCAAGGAGTAGCCCATGCTCTTGAGTTCCAAAGCAGCCCGCTGCTCGACGGGAAGCCCCGCCAGCGCCAAACCAATCGCATCGTTCAGTTCACGCCGCGCAACGATCGCCGCCGGCGTTTCGGACTTGGTGTCAATCATCATGTGATCGGTGGACTCGTCATCGTCGCCGCGATGAATGCTGACGGTACGCTGAACTTTGCGTGCGCGGTCGATGCAGGCATTGGTGATCGAGCGATATAACAGCTTCGTGCCGTCACGCGCGAGGTCGTAACGGCTCGACTTTTGCAACAGTCGGCAGTAGCAATCGTGCACGAGATCGTCGGCATCCGACGAGTTCATCAACAGCGATTGCGCGTACCGAACCGCCCGCGGCAGGGTGTTCAGCACCCAGGCGTCGAGAGGATGCCGATCGGATCGGTCAGCGTTCTGGGGCAATTCGACCTCAACGGCCTCACCGCGATGGCGAATTCGTGACTGACGGAACCGCGCCCACCTACCTCAGGTAACGAATCGCAGGGCGTTTCTTTACAACGCCCGATCATGAAACCTCGACAACGACGAAGCTTGGGGGACTTTGTGGCGGTGGACGGCCTTCGCAAGTAATGGCTGAGGAAAGAGATAGGGGCAGTCACGGCGCTTTGCGAGACACTCCAAAGCAAGCCACGACCGCGTCTAAATCCAGATTATCGATCGAACGCTCCGGTCCGTGTCCCGTGTTTGTGCCCGGGCATTCCGGTTGCCGATCTCGACAGGATCCGGAAAAGTCGTCAACGACCGAAACGACCGTTATTGCACCGGCCTGTTACTGCAACTCAATCAAAATCTCCAACGCTGTACCCCCTTTGTCCCCATTCGATCCGTTTTTGAACTCGGCATTGGCCGCAGTCAGACAGGACTAGGATTCACAGCAGTCAGTCTTCTTCGATAAACACCTCCAGTCTTCCTGCGCGCGCGGCCTTGATAAGAACCTCGTGGTCGCATTCACTCTGGTCGGCATACGCAATCGAGAAGTCGGCGATGGCCTTGTCGAATTTATCGCTTTTGCCCAGGTAGCCGCTGATCTTCGCAGGTTCACCGGAGCGGGCGTGCGCGTGGGCCAAAGTCCAGCCACATATTTTGGCGTACTCACACATAAAGCTCGGGGTGAACACTTCGATCAACGGCTTGATCTTCATGTCTTTGAGCTGCCGGACGTAAAAGTGTCGGCCGAGGTCCCCTTCGGTCCAGCCCAGGAAAAGATCACTGGCCGATTGCATCATCCGACAGCCATGCACAACTCGTTGGCCGTCATTGGGATGTAGGCTCTTGCCAGCATACGCTTCAAGGACTGATGGCCGGGCTTGCTTGAATTGAAGGAAGAGAGGGTCGTGTTCGATCGCCATCAGCAGCAAGATGCCGCAAAAGGTTCCAACGCTGCCGACGCCGACCACTTTCACGGCGACGTCCATGAGCTTGAATCGATCAAGGAGTAGCCGTCGGTCCTCCTGCATTGTTTCCCGATAGTTCGCAAAAGCCCGTTGAATAATTGCAGCGTGCTCCTCGCGTCCCATTTCGCGCAAATGAAAGATCAGTGGTGGATTCTCCTTGATCGCTGGGGCAAAGCCGGCAGTCGTCACGAGTTCCGGAAACTCATGTTCCAAGACACTTCGTTCGCGGGCTTTTGCCAGGCGTTTCTGCATACGCTTAACGGCTTCCTGGTCCCGAGTCGAGGCGATTAGCGTTTCGGCATCGATACTCTCGTACCACACATCCATGACGTGCATTTCGCAGTATTCCGCCATGTGCTCCCGATACGATCGAACGCAGGAAACCGCCGCATCCCGAGCGCTGTCCTCACTGAAGCCGTTGTCCCGGCAGGCTAGTACGAAACTAGCGGCCAGGCGCTTGATGTCCCACTCCCAGGGCGCCGGGAGGGTCTCGTCCAGGTCATTAATATCGAAGATCACCCGCCTTTCCGGGGTGGCGTACGCGCCAAAGTTGAGCAGGTGACAGTCACCGCAAGCCTGGACGCGCAACCCACTCTTCGGTGTGCCAGCCAGATCCGCGGCCATGTTGAGCGCCGCCCCGCGAAAAAACGTGAATGGCGACTTGATCATGCGACCATGGCGGATCGGGATGAGCTCGGGCATGCGTCCCTTATTCGATTCCTCCATCAATGCGATCGGATCCGCCCGATTGTCCGGCGCTCGCCACACGGCATGGTCGTGGCGTGGGCATTGCTCACGTAGGGCTTTGCCCATGGCATACAGCTCAGCCCGCGTTGGATGCGATTGAAGGGACGGACTGGTCTCAATGGGCGACTGTGTCGCGGATGTGTTTTTCGCTTTCGCCACGATGCTGCTCCTCACGACTTACAATGGTCTTACTCCCAGTGTAATCTGCCATCGTCGTGCCGACATTATTGGATGATCTTATTGTCGGCTGGTCGGGGCGTCTGTTCGTGGCACATCGCACGCGGTACATCCTCGTGAGCAACAGGAA
>DASZPI010000606.1:0-2777 GCA_035550355.1 Pirellulales bacterium | reverse complement strand
AGGAACTCTTGACGGTCTTCACTAGCTTTCCCGTGGGCCAAATGAATGAATCCGTGCAAAGTGCGATGCACTTGCACCGTTTCGGCCAGTCTATGACTCCACTCCGAATGCGTCAATGAAAAAACGCAGGGATTCAGGCGTCTTCTGCAGAAATCGTTGCGATCCTTCGGATACCCAGAGACACAACTGGCATATATTAAATGACTTACGGCAATCCAACATTCTTTCTTTGTCCTCGCTTAGTCGGTCGGAACGTGGGACTTGCCCAAGTCCCCTAAGACACCCGGGGGGCCGCTGACCGGAAGCGATTTTTCTCGGCTTTTTCTCGTCGATTCGTGCCCGTCACGCGTGTAATAGGGGTATGAAAGCGAAGCCCGCACCCGAAGCGCGACCTGATTTAGAGCATGGCAGCCGCCACTGACCAGCAGCTGATGGAACTTTCGCAGCGAGGCGACGCGGCGGCTTTTGCCGAGATCGTCACCCGCTGGCAAGCCCCTGTTGCGCGGCTTGTCGCGCAATTGCTGGGCCCCCGGATCGATGTCGAGGACCTGTGCCAGGAGGTTTTCGTACGGGTGCTGCGCGCTCGTGACCGATACCGGCCGAGCCATGCGTTCTCGACGTGGATGTACCGGATCGCGCTGAACGTGGCTCGCGATTTTCGCCGCCGCCAAGCGCGCCGCCCCCAGACGTGTACGGCGTCGCAGGACCTGCCCGCGCCCGCGCTTCCCGCGATCGAGGCACTGGCGCGAAACGAAGAAGAGCGCGCGGTCGCTGCGGCGCTGGCTGCCCTGCCCGACGACTTGCGCGAGATTTTAGTGTTGAAACATTTTGGCCATTTGTCGGCGGTCGACATCGGCCTGGTGATGAATCTGCCGCCCAGCACCGTGAAGTCGCGGTTGCAGGCGGCGCTGAAACGGCTGCGCGGCGAACTATTGCGCCGCGGCCTTTCCCATTCGGAATGAAACCATGCGTTGCGACGAAATTATCGATCTGTTGCCGCTGTTGGTATACGACGAGTTGTCAGCTGAAGAGGCTGCCACCTGCCGCCAGCATCTGGAAGCTTGCCCGACGTGCGCCGCCGAACTGTCGTCTCTGCGACAAGTGCATGGTGTTCTCGATCACGCGTCGCAACAACAGGTGCAAATCGATCTGGCGGCCGTTTGCTTGCGCATCGTCGCCCGCGAGCATCGCCAGCGCATCGGGCGACGCGTCGCTCTTGGCGGCGCGGCGGTGGCCGCTGCACTGCTGGTGGTCGTCTCGCTGCGGTTGTTGAACATTGCCGTCGAGCCGGGACGCGTGACATTGGCCTGGTCCGGAGGTGCGTGGCAGCCCACGCCTGCCGCTTCGCCGCTCGACGATGCCCCGTCACCGACGAAAAACCCGGCTCGCGATGCATCATCAATCATCGCGACGCCACCGACAGCCGAAGCCACTGCGACAGCCCGCGCCATGTATCAAGATCGTTCTCAGATTTACTCGGAGAGCGACTTCGAAGCGGCGCTACTCACCGGGCTAGCCACACGACGAAACATTTCGCCCGGTCAGGCCGAGGCCCTACGGTACGCCCAGCCGTTGAATTCGCAGGGCTTTCCGCAACCTGCGGCCGCGAACTACCACGACCTGCGGCTCGAGTTGCTCACGCCGCACGACAAGTTGTTACCGCGTCCAGAAGCACCGGGCGCTTAACGCTCGACCGTCTGACCGTACAGCGGGGCCGGAACAGCCATCGCCAACGAACAAGTTCAATCTCCGTTAAAGGGACGTCCATGAATCGCCGCGCCACAACCATTCGATGCCTGCCGAGCGCAGCCTTGCTCGTTGCGCTTTATGGCATGCTGGCCATCACGCGCAACTCGGCCCGGGCTGAACAGGGCGTGGCGCCGATTACAAGCTTCACGGTGCAGGGCACGCCCGAGCCGTCTCCGGCTTTGCGTTATCGGCTGCTTCCCCCTTTCGCCGACCTGACGCCCGGCAACGCAGCCATTCTCTATACGAAGATCTCGGTCGATTACCAGACGCGCCGCTCGCGCGAGTCGTATGAGCTCGACAACAAGATCATCGACTGGATGGACCTGCCGCTTGCCAAGCTGCCGCGTGCCGAAGTCGAGCGCGTCGTCAACGACAACGCGTCGCGGTTGGCACAAGCCGATCGCGCCGCGCGGATGGAAACGTGCGACTGGCAATTGCCGGTCCGCATCGAAAAGCCTTGGCAGATCGATTTACCCGAGGCACAAGGCATCCGCCACATCGCGCGATTGCTCGTCCTGCGCACGCGCCTCGCGGTCGCCGATCGCAAGTACGACGCGGCCATTCATTCCCTGCAAACCGGCCTGGCCATGGCACGGCACGTCGCCGAGCAGCCGACGTTGGTCAGCGGACTAGTGGGGGTGGCCATCGCGCAAATCATGTTCAACGAGGTGGGCGACCTGATGCGCGCCCCCGATGCACCGAACTTGTACTGGGCGATCATGGCACTACCGCGCCCGCTGGTGTCTTTGCGGCCAGGCATGGAACAGGAGCAGACCTGGCTCGACTTCACATTTCCCAAGTTGCACCAATTCGAGACTGCGCGATTGAGCCCCGAGGAGTGGCGCGAGCAGTTGGTCGCGGCGGCCAGGCTGACGCGCGAACTCACCGGCGACGTGCCCTCGGTTCCGGACGACGTGCTGGCCGCGGGCCTGGCGGTGAAGAATTATCCGCGCGCGAAGCGGCTGATGATCGCCGCCGGTCATAAGGCGAACGAGGTCGAGAAGCTGCCCGTCGCACAGGTCGTGCTG
>DASZPI010000605.1:0-1901 GCA_035550355.1 Pirellulales bacterium | reverse complement strand
ATCTGAGCGCCATTCTCGAGCGCTTGGACGACGCCCGCAGCAGCGAAGTGGGCGACGACGTGTATCAGCAGCTTCGCTTCGATCTGTGCCCGGAATGCCGCAGCCGGTTCCTCAAGAACCCGTTGGGCAAGAAAGCTGCCGAGCAGTTCGACTTTAGCAAGAACTAACGTCCGACCGCGCCACGGTCGATGGTCGGGTTCTCTCGCTACGATTGGCCATGGAAACGATGGGGTTGGCGACCGCGCGTAGGGCGGTTCGCTTGGGTTGCGTTGGGATTGCTGCTGGCCAGTCGGCTATGGCCTAGTTCCGCTCCCCGCCCGCCCGAGAACCTGGCCGAAGGCGAGTATCACGTTAGCCGCGTCATCGACGGCGATACCTTGCTGCTATCGAATCATGCGCGCGTGCGGCTGATGGGCGTCAACACGCCCGAAACCGTCAAGCCAAATCATGCCATCGAGCCCTGGGGACTCGAGGCCAAGCAGTTCACCGAGCAGTTCATCGCAGCGGCCGCAGGCCGAGTGAATCTGCGTTTCGATCGCGAACGGGTCGATCGCTATGGTCGGTTTCTCGCCTACGTTTGGATTGGCGACCAAATGCTCAACGAGGAATTGCTGCGCGCTGGACTGGCGCGCTTTGAGCCGGCGTTTTACTACAGCGGGTCGATCAAACTTCGCTACCGCAAGGCCCAGGATGAGGCCCGCGCGGCGCGGCGCGGCATCTGGTCGCGGCCGTAGCCGCGCTTTTGCCGCCGCTCAGAATCCCATTGACTCGACCGTCGGCAAACGGGAAAGTGGGGCAGCCTACCGGTACGCCCTGCCTAGCTCGAACAAGAGGAACAAACCATGCGGTCGTTCATTCGCGTTGTGGTCGCCGTTGCGTTGGTCTGCGGCTGGCTGAATGTGGCCAACGCCGAAGTGCAGGTCGAGCTGTCGGCGATGCACATCTGCTGCGGCGCATGCGCTCGCGGGATCGAGAAGGCGGTGCAGGATCTGCCGGGCGTGAAGGTGACCGTCGATAAAGGCGCCGCCACGACGACGATCGTTGCCGAAAATGCCGCGGCGGCCGAGAAAGCGATTGCCGCAATCGCCGCCGCCGGATTCCACGGTGAGAGCGACAAGCAAGAACTCGCCATGAAGGACGATAGCGGCGCAAGCAGCGGCAAGGTCGCACGGCTCGAATTGACCAACATTCACAACTGCTGCGGCGGCTGCTGCAAGGCGGCCAAAGAGGCGGTCAAGGGTGTGGCCGGTGTCAGCGGCGATTCGTTGAAGCCCAAAGAGACAACCTTCGTGGTCGAAGGCAGCTTCTCGCCGGCCGCGGTGATCACGGCCCTCAACGATGCTGGTTTCCACGTAAAGATCGTGAAATAACGCCCGCTCGGAGGCGGTCACGATTTGCGGCAGGCAACAATCCATCCGTTGGCCCGCAGGCGGCCCAGCCACCAGGCGTGCCGCAGGCGGTGACGCCGCTGTGTGTTGAGCGGCGCGATCTCGACAATCGAAAACTTCGCATCGCACAGCATCCGCACCAGCTCGCGGCGCGTGAATACGTGCAGGTACATCTGCGGGATGCCGCGGTAGTCGAAGAACTTGTCGCCCGGTTCGGTATCGCGTCGTGCCGCCCAGCGCAGAAAGTTGGCCACGAGCCACTGGCGGCCTTGCGGTACCAGGGCGTTGTACCAGCGATTATGGACGTGCAGTACGAACGTACCGCCAGGCTTCAGCATGCGGCGGACATGGCCGAGTACCTGCATCCGCGCGGCATGCGTCCGCACCATGCCTAAGGTGCTGAACATGCAGATCGCGTAATCGATCGACTCGTCGGCAAGGCAATCGAGCTCGACCATGTTGGCCAGCACGCGGTCGATTGCCAGCCCCTCGGCCTGGGCCTTGCGACCGACG
>DASZPI010000604.1:0-4414 GCA_035550355.1 Pirellulales bacterium | reverse complement strand
CCCTTGGCTTGCAAGCCCTTGGCATGTTCGAACGCGAGGCGAATCGTCGAGCCGTCGATTTTCATGCCGCTGTACACCGGGCCCGAGTACTCGAGCTGGCGGCCGTAAGCGATTTTCTCGGCAGCCAGCGCCAGCCGGCGGCCGACTTCCTGCTTGTTGCGCGGGTGAATGTCGTTCGCCTCGCCGATGTCGATCGCCAGCGCGATGCCGACGTTGGGCTGCTTGGTCGTAAGGGTCTGCGCCTCGCGCAGCTCGGCCCAGTCGCTATCGACCGGCTCGGGCTGCTGCTGCTTGAAGTTCGCCAATTGCACGACCAGGAACGGAAAGTCTCCCTCGTTCCAGGCCTTGCGCCAGTCGCTGATCATTGCCGGCAGCAGCGTGCGATACTGGTACGCGCGCGAAGCGTTCGATTCGCCCTGGTACCAAATCGCGCCGCGAATGGCGAAGTTCGTCAGCGGCGCGATCATGGCGTTGTACAAGCCCGCGGGGAAATGCGGACTGTTCGGACCCATCGGCGGCTGCGGCTGGCGCGGCGGGGTCTTCTTGTCCTTGCGGGCCTGGGCCGAATCTTCCTTCCACTTTTCGAGCGCTTGCTTATATCGCTCCTCGGCCTTGGGCAGATCGGCCAGCGCCTGGGCGCCGCGGTCGTCGATCGGCTTGAGCTGGTCGTTGGCCGCGAGCGTGGCGCGCGTGGTCCAAGCCTCGGCCGGCGTGCCGCCCCACGACGTGTTGATCAGACCGACCGGCAGGTTGATCGCCTGTTGCAAATCGCGGCCGAAGAAGTAGCCGACCGCGCTGAAGCCGGGAATGTTCTCCGGCGTGCACTCGACCCAGGCGCCCACGCAATCGTCGGCCGGCTGCATGGCGATCGCCTTGGTGACCTTGAACAGACGGATTTTGGGATACTTTGCCGCGGCGATCTCTTCGCTGGGATTGTTCGCCCGGTCGACGGTCCATTCCATGTTCGACTGGCCGGAACAGACCCACACCTCGCCGATCAAAATGTTCGTCAACTTGAGCGAGTTCTTGCCCGCCACCGTCATCTCGACCGGCCCGCCGGCCTTCATCGGCTCGAACTTCACCGACCAGCGGCCCTGGTCGTTGGCTGCGGTCGATTGCTTCTGCTCGCCGAGCGTAACGGTCACCTGCTCGCCCGGGTCAGCCTTGCCCCAAATCGTGAGCGGCTTGTCCTGCTGGAGCACCATGTTCGAGCCGAGGATCGCGGGCAACTTGACGTCGGCCCGGCCGACGTGCGGCAGCAGGCCGACCGCGACGGCCGCGGCCCAGCAATAGACGATGCGCATTGGCGGACGATAGAATCGCATGAGAACTCCTTCAGGCGGGCAATAGGGTGGGATGGCACTACCCTACTTTCTGGCCGTTTCGTCCACAAGCGTCTCAAAAACGAAGCGAGTGACGGTGATGCCGTTTCGACGTCGAACGTGGCTGTCCGGGTGCCTGTGTGTCTGCGCTCTCTTGGCGGCGGCGCGTGCTCCGGCCGCTCCGCCGGGGGCGATCGACAATCCGCGCCCCGACCCGGCCAGCGTGGTGCGTTACGGACCCGCCTACCGTTATCCACAATCGGGCTGGATCGTCCTGCATGTCGAAGGGGCGCCGTACGAGCGCGGCTACCAGCACGGCCGCCTCATGGCCCACGAGATTGTCGAAACGATCGAAACGCTCGCCGCCGGGCGCGGCCCCAAAGCCCCGGCCGAAGCATGGCGGCTGATGCGCAATGTATCGAACGCCATGTTCCTGCGCCGCTACGGGGCCGAGTATCTCGAGGAGATGCGCGGCATTGCCGACGGCGCCGCGGCAGCGGGGGCAAAGTTCGACGATCGCCCGATCGACCTGGTCGACATTGTGACGGTCAACTGCGATATCGAAACCGAGTTTCTCGAGGCCGCGCTGGGCGCGACCGCCACGGGGCTCGAAGGGCGGCGGTTCGACGAGCCGCCGGTCGGCCAACCGCGTCGCAAGCCTGAGGATCATTGCAGCGCCTTTGCCGCCACCGGACCCGCCACCGCCGACGGGAAAATTGTCTTTGGCCACATCACGATGTTTCAACTGTTCTACGTGCCGCACTACAACGTGTGGCTCGACGTGCAGCCCAAGGCCGGCCAACGCGTTGTGATGCAGTCGTTTCCCGGCGGCATCATGAGCGGGCTCGATTACTACATCAACGATGCCGGCATCCTGATCTGCGAAACCACGATCGAGCAAACCGCGTTCGAAATGGCCGGCGCACCGGTCGCCTCGCGCATTCGCCAGGCGGCGCAGTACGCCAAAACCATCGACGAGGCGATCGATTACCTGTGCGACGCCAACAACGGACTGTACACCAACGAGTGGCTGCTGGCCGACATCAACACCAACGAAATCGCGATGTTCGAGCTCGGCACGGCGCACACACGGCTGTGGCGCAGCAGCCGCAATGAATGGTTCGGCGGCACGAAAGGCTTTTATTGGGGCTGCAACAATACCAAAGACCTGCGCGTGCGCAGCGAGATGTTGCCCACCCTCAAGGGCAAGCCGGGCAACCTGGTGTTTCAGCCCAGCGACCGCGACCGGCAATGGCAGCGATTGTTCGCCGCTCACGAAGGCAAGATCGACGCCGAGTTCGGCTTCACCGCCTTCACCACGCCGCCGCTGGCCGCAGCGCCAAGCTGCGACGCGAAGTTCACCACCACCGCCCTGGCCAAAGAGCTAAAAAGCTGGGCGATGTTCGGCAACCCGTTGGGCGCCACGTGGCAGCCGACCCCCGACGAGCGAAAACGCTGGGCCGACATCCAGCCGCTGGTGAGCAACGACTGGGCGCTGCTGACGGTCGATCCGCCGGCGCGCGACGACAAATCGCCGACGCCGGTCGACTTGAAGCGCGACGAGGAAACGAAGACCGCGCCCAAGCATCGCGACGACGAATATCTGGTGTTTCCCGCCGCCTGGCATGGCACGCTGTTGCCGGCCGGCGACGCCGACGTGTGGCTGGCGGCCGCGTTTTCCGATTTCGAAAAGATCGTCGCGCTCGAGCACGCTCGCACCAAGGCGGCACGCGGCAAGCCATTGGACGAAACAACCCGCGACGAGATCGAGTTGGCTCGCTTCGTGCCTTGGTCGAAATGGCGATCGGCCGAGCGCCGACTTGGCCGCGCCGTCGCCTTGGAAGACATTCGCGTCGACGGGCGGACCAGCGATTGGTACGACGTCGCCGCCGGCAAGGGAACGATGCTGTTGTCGGCCTTGCGCACCGCCATGGGGTCGACGAAGTTCGACGAGGCGATGGACCGCTTCGGCCGCGCGAATGCCGGCAAGGAAATAACGACGCAAGCGTTCATCGATCACATGGCGCCCGACAGCAGCAGCCCGCTGCGCGAGCTGTTTGCCCGCTGGTTGAGCGGCAACGCCCCCGAGGCCGATCACGTTGGCAATCCGTGGACGATCGATGTCTACCGCACCGAGCCCGAGCGGACGATGATCGTCTACGGCACGCTGCACGATGTTTATCCGCAGCGCGAGGCGGCCGAGATGCTGCAGAAGCAGATTGCGCGCAACTGGTACAACTTCACGGTTCCGATCCGGCGCGACGACGAGGTCACCGACGATGAACTGAAGAACCACCATGTGCTGCTCGTGGGGCGGCCCGCGACCAATGCGTTGACGGCCCGTTGGGCGAAGACCTTGCCGGTGAAATTCGGCGCTGCGTCGTTCGAGTTCCGGGGCAAGACATACGCGCACCCGGCATCGAGCACGATCGCGGCAGGCGATCATCCGCTTTCGCAGCGGCACACGGTCGTGGTGTTTGCCGGGCTCAGCGGCGATGCGACCTGGCATGTGGTGCAGCAGTTGCCACTGCGCGATGACCCGTCGCCGCAGACGATCGTCAATGCAGCGCACCGCGGCTCGCGACGCTTCGGAGCGGAACGCTTCGCGGTCAACGCGGCCGACGAAAAATAGGAATCCGCTGCATGACGCGATCGTTGTCGGCGGGGTTCGAATTCTGGCGCGACCTGTTCACGTTCAGCGGGGCCGCCGGCCGGCTGGTGTTCTGGCGTGTGCTGATCTTCGGCGCGTTTGCGACCGCCGTTTGGCAAATTGAGATTGCCACCGAAACGTCGATCGCGGTCGATTTGACGCCGTACGAAGTGGTCGGCGCCGCGCTGAGCTTGCTGCTGGTGCTGCGCACGAACGCCGGGTACGACCGCTGGTGGGAGGCACGGAAGCTGTGGGGCGGCATCGTGAATCAATCGCGCGATCTGGCGGTCGCGGCGCTGGCTTATGGCCCCGCCGACCGCGCATGGCGCGAGCAGGTGGTGCGCTGGACGATCGCCTTTGCCCATGCCACGCGGCGCAGCCTGCGCGATGAACGCGTCGCCCCTGAGCTTGTCTCGCTGCTGGGCCCTGCCCAGGCCGGCCG
>DASZPI010000603.1:0-10701 GCA_035550355.1 Pirellulales bacterium | reverse complement strand
AGCCACGGGCGCCGTGTGCGATTTCCTCCCGGCCCGCTGAACGACCCCGATCACCGGGCGTCCCGCGCGCCGCGTGACTGTGCAGCAGCCGAGGCGCTTGCCGCGGGCCTGACCAGCCCCGTCGGCAAGTACCTACATCCCCAAACAAGAACGCCTCGGCTGCCAAACAGCCCGGCACCAAAAGTTTGTTGCTCGTTCGATCCGAGCCGCAGCGCGGCCGCGTGCCGCGCTGCGCGCTCGCTTGCGCCGAATGCACCCGTGTTTTCGCGGGTCAAGCTTGCATTGCCGCTATCGCTGGTCGCGGCTACAATCCGCACCCCCAATTGCGCCCGGATTGCGCTGTCACGGATGACCGTTATGAGCCAGGAAGCCGCACGCCTCGAAGCGCTCAGCCCGTTCGAGCAAATTGCGTATGCGCGCGAGGTCTTGAAGATCGAGGCCGAAGCGATCGCGCGGATTGCCGATCGATTGAACCTCGATTTCTGCCGCGCGGTCGAGCTGCTGCTCGGCTGCCGTGGTAACGTGGTCGTTTGCGGCATTGGCAAAGCAGGGATCGTCGGGCAAAAAATATCGGCGACGCTCGCTTCGACCGGCACGCGCAGCATCTTTCTGCATCCGGCCGAGGCGGTGCACGGCGACCTGGGCCGACTGCATGCCGACGACGTGATGCTCGTGCTGTCGCACAGCGGCGAGACCGAGGAAGTGGTGCGCTTGCTGCCCTCGCTGGCGAGGCTCGGGCTGCCAATCGTCGCCGTAACCGCACGCGAAACCAGCACGCTCGGTCGCGCCGCGACGGTCACGATCGCCTTGGGCGCGCTCAAGGAAGCTTGCCCGCTGGGCTTGGCGCCCAGCACCAGCACGACCGCCATGTTGGCCTTGGGCGATGCGCTGGCGTTGGTTGCCAGCCGGCAAATCAGCTTTGGCCGGCTCGATTTCGCGCGAGTCCATCCTGGTGGCGCCTTGGGGCGCGAGTTGAGCCGGGTCGAGCAACAAATGCGCTCGCTCGACGAATGCCGCGTTGCACAGGCCGAACGAACTGTGCGCGAAGTGTTCGCCGCGGTCGAGCGTCCCGGCCGGCGCAGCGGCGCGATCATGCTGGTCGACGAGGCCGGGGCCCTGTGCGGCCTGTTCACCGACAGCGACCTGGCCCGATTGTTCGAAGCCCGGCGCTACGACGCCTTCGACCGACCGATTTGCGAAGTGATGACCGCGCGGCCCCGGACGGTGCCCGTGGGATCGATGCTCAGCGACGCGGTGGCGATCATGGCCGAGCGGAAGATCAGCGAGTTGCCAGTGGTCGGTCCGTCGGGCGCGCCGGCCGGTTTGCTCGACATCACCGACCTCGTCGGTATGATTCCGGAAACGCCTCGCTAATTGCATTTCTTCATCGACCGTGCCCAATCATGAGCCTGGCCAAACAGTGTGAAGCGATCGAGCTGATTCTTTCGGACGTCGACGGCGTGTTGACCGAAGGGAGCATCATCTTCGACAACGAAGGCATCGAGCTGAAGCGGTTCCACATTCGCGACGGATTGGGGATCAAGCTATGGCGGCGTGCCGGCGGCAAGTTTGGCATCGTCACCGGGCGCAATAGTCACATCGTCAATCTGCGGGCCGCCGAGTTGGGCGTCGGCATTGTGCGTCAGGGGATCGAAGAAAAGCTGGCCGCGGCCAAGGACATTGCCAGCGAGCTGGGGCTGCGGCCGGAGCAAATCTGCTACATCGGCGACGACCTGCCCGATCTGGCGGCGATTCGCTTTGCCGGGGTCGGCGTGGCCGTGGCCGACGCCTGCGCCGAGGTGCGCGAGGCGGCCGACTACGTGACCAAATCGGCCGGCGGGCGCGGCGCGGTGCGCGAAACGGTCGAGTGGATTCTCAAGTCGCAACGCCGTTGGAACGACCTGATCCAGCCGTATTACGGAAACCCGTAACCCAGCACAGTAGCGACGCGCTGCATGGAAGCAAGCTAGCGGGCGAGCATGAAGCAGATCCGTCGTACCGCCGGCAGCTTTGCGATCGTCGTCGCCGCATACCTGGTGTATGCGTTGGCGGTAGTGCCGTGGATCGAGCCCGAGATCACGTTGTCCGATGCGCTCGGGTCGGACCTGCCGCAAAACTATGTCGACCAACAGCGGCAATGGCTGCAATCGTTGTTTCTCGAAGGCGATTGGGAACGGACCAGCCCGAAGGTACTCGAAACCTCGCAGGGCATCTTGCTGGTGAAGACCTACCGCAATCTGCCCGACGGCAAAATGGAGCTGCGGCCGTGCACGGTCATCTTCTTGCCGCAGGACAAGACGCTGCCGCTCGATGAGCAGCGGCGACGGGCGATCGTGATGCGCGCTCCCGACGGAGCGATTCTGCAATTCGATTCGGGCTCGGACCTGCGCCAAGCGAAGGTCGGCAAGCTGGTCGGCGGTCGGCTGAATGGTCCGGTGTCGATCCGCAGCGACAACCGTCAGCCGGGTCCCGACGACGACCTGCTGATTCACACCAGCGATGTCGAGCTGCATCAGCAAATGGTCTGGACGTCGCGGGCCGTTGATTTTCAGCTTGGGCCCAATCGCGGCCGCGGACGACGGTTGCAGATCAACCTATCGTCGGAAAATCAAAACGACGCCTTGCGCGGCATGACCTCGCTGGAGCTGTCGCAAGAGGTGGAGATGCGGTTCGAGCCGGGGCAGTCGAACGTGATTCCCGGCAGCGGTCCGCCGAGCGCGGGCAAATCGCCGACGGCCCGTCGCCAGCCGCCGCTCGAGATTCGCTGCCGTGGTCCGTTTCGGTTCGACTTTGAACGCAACGTTGCCGAGTACAACGAGCAGGTCGACGTCACGCGGGTCAACCCCACGGGAGTCAGCGACCAACTGGTGTGCGATTGCCTGCGGATCTACTTCAGTAAGAACGCCGATCCTGCCGCAGCCGCGAACAATACCGCGGCGGGCGACGGTTCGACGCAACTCCAAGCGTCGCGCGTCGAAGCGATCGGCGACCCGGCAATCGTTTCGGCGCCGTCGAACAATCTGCAAGCGCGCGGTCACCAGATCGATTACGACGTGGCGACGGGGGCCGCAACCCTGCGGGCGCACCATGAAGCACACCTGCGCCAAGGCGATCGCGAAATACGAGCCGCGGAGATTTATGCACGCCCGGATGGCGCAGGCCAATTGGCCGAGTTTCGCGCCAACGGGGCCGGATACGTGCGAGGCTCGGTCGATGAACCCGGCCCACGAGCCGCCGAGGCGCGCACCTTTCTGGTGCGCTGGAGCCGCGGCATTCAATATCGGCCGTACGAAGGCCAACAGGTGCTGAGCATCGAAGGCAAAGCACGCGTCGAGTTTCCGGGGCAGGGAACGATGAATGCCGAAGAAATTCACGTCTGGCTGGCGAACGCGCCTGTGCCGCGGCGTGAGGCTGCCGGACCAGCCAATCGGCCGGAATTGCGGCCCGAGCGGATGCTGGCCGCTGGGAATGTCGTGATCGATTCGCCGCAAGTGACCGCGAATGTCGACCAGTTGCAAGCCTGGTTCGAGTCGCCCGCGGCGGCGCCGGGCACCGCCGCAGCAGCGCCGGCAGCCCAGCCCGGCGGCGAGGAGCTACCGGCACCGCACGCCAAGCCCGCCGAACCGAAGCCGACCGCTCCGCCGCAGCAGCGGTTTCATGTCGAGGGGCAACAGCTACGACTCCGCTCGCGGGCGCGCGGCAATACCAACGAGCTGGCCGAGCTGATCATCGACCATCGCGTTCGGCTGACCGAGTTGCCGATGGCCGGAAAACAGGAAGCGCCGCTGCTGGTCGTCGGCGACCAGTTGCACCTCACTTCTGCCGAGGCCGGGCGCGAGGTGGTGAGCGTCGCGGGCAATCCGGCGTACATCGAGGCGCGCGGGTTGACGCTCACCGCGGCCGAAGTGTTCTTGAACCGAGGCGAAAACCGGCTGTGGACCGAAACGGCCGGCACCATGACGCTGCCGGTCGGGCAGCGGATGGACGGCGCCGCGGCTGCGCCGGGCGAACCGTTGGCAATCACCTGGCAAAAAGAGATGAACTTCGACGGCCGCACCGCGACGTTTGTCCAGCGGGTGTTCGCCCGGCAGACACCGCACGAGCTGCATACCGAACTGCTCGAAGCGGTTTTTTCGCGCAAGGTCGATTTCGCCAGCGATGCTTCGCGCAAGCCCGACGCGGCGGACGGCGCCGGCGAAGATCGACCCGAGATCGAACGAATCGAATGTCGTGGCGGAGTCGCGATTGATTCGCAAACGGTCGAAAATGGCCGCCAGGTGTCGATCGATCACGTGCGGCTCGACGAGATGACGCTGTATCAGACCACCGGCGAACTGCAAGGCGCCGGGCCGGGAACGGTGACCAGCGTGCGCACTGGATCGGCGATCGACTCGACGCAGGCCGGCAACACGGCGGACCCAAACGCCACGACCGACCAGGGTAAGCCGGCCGAACTGACGTTCATCAACATCGATTTTCAACGCTCGATGAAAGGCAACCTGCGCCGCCACGATGTGCGGTTCGAGGGCCATGTGCGCACGATGTATGGGCCGGTGAAGACGTGGGACGAGCGTCTCGATCCTGATCGCCCCAAGAGTTGGCCCATGAAGGCGATGCTGCTTTCGTGCGATCGAATGACAATTGCTCAATTACCAGCGGTGGCAAAGGACAAAGCAAATTACGAACTGATCGCCGAGAGCAACACGATGGTCGAGGGCAGCGAGTTCAATGCCCGCGCTGCGCGAATGACGTACGCGCAGGGCAAAGACTTGCTGGTGCTTCAAGGCGATGGCCGCACCGGCGCCCGTCTGTATCGGCAGCAGCGTCCGGGTGCGGGTCCTTCGCATGCCGAAGCGCAGCGGATTCTGTACTGGCCTTCGACCAACCGAGCCGAGGTCGACGGCGCGATGCTGCTGGACTTCAGCCAACTGCCGGGCGCGGCGCCCAAGTGAACGATCAAACCACGCGCAGCCGTTCGCGTTCGAGCCGCTCGGCAAGAAACGCCACGGCACGCGACGCCATGTGGTTGAAATAGGCCCACGAATGGCCCCCCGCGCGGGTTTCCAGGTCGTGGTCGTGCGGAATGCCCAACGCCGATAGCTTCATGCGCAATCGTTCGCCGCCTTCGTGCCAGTCGTGGTCGGTCGGATCGCAGCAGAACCACAGGTTCCGCGGCCAGTTGAGCGGGTGGACGTGCAGAATGGCGGTGTCCTGGCGAACCGCCTCGGGGTCGTCGTACATGGCCGGCAACGTGGTGTCGTCGTCGGCGCCGAAGTGGCGCTGGTAATCGATGGCCGGGGAAATCGCCGCGGCAATGGGAAACATGTTCGGGTTCTTGAAAGCGAACCGCAGGGCGCCTTGCCCGCCCATGCTGATCCCGAGCAATGCAATGCGGGGCGGCACGCTTGCCCAGCGATCGGCGATGTACGCCATGACCTGCTGTCGAACGAACTGCTCGGGCGTCACGTCGGCGGTGAATTCGGGACATCGCCGATCGGCCCACCAACATGGCCCGGCAATCGGCGCGATCACCGGCAGGCCGTAACGATCGAACAGCTCGGAAAAAACCGGGTTCGCGGCCAGCGACGTCGAAGCAAGGTCGTGCAGATAAACGACGGTGAACGCGTGCGGATTGGGCCGGCGCGGCTGAAACACCTCGCAGTGGCGACCCGCGATGTCGACACGAGACCAGCCTTGAAGCATCGACATGTTGGCGTTCCACGAAGTCGGTCGAAATTGGCACGGCAATCAAGATAGCAGGCTGCCGACCGGCATGCCGCAAGTGCCGTTGCCCGGTCGTGCTAAACCCCTTATGATCCGCCGCTCATCAGTTTCGCCGACGGTGGTCGGTCGATGCTGATCCCGCTATCCCGAACCACAGGCAAGGATGCCGCGGTTATGCAATCGACACGGATCATGGCGCTGCGCGTGTTTGTCACCTTGGCCTGCATGGTCGTGGTGCCGCTGTTGGCGATCTTTGGCACGTCGTGGGCGAGTTTCGGCAGCCTGTCGTCGAACGGCTCGAAGCAAACGCCTCCGGCAGCCGTGTTCGAGCGCCCGACCGCAGCGGAAATGGCGACGGGATTCGGTCCGCCACTGGCAGCCCCGCTGGTCATGTCGCCTGCCGCCGCACAAGCGTCGCCGCCGACCATGCCGATTGGTCCTGCCCAGGCGCCGATCCAGCTTCCAGCCATGCAAACCCTAGCCGGCGAGCCGCTGAGCGCCGAGATGGCGGCCGTGGCTGCCAAGTTCAACGGCCCCTTGACCAATGCCGCCGAGCCAGCCGCAGCGGTCGACGGCAGTGTATCGGTCGCGTCTCCCAGTGGTCCGTTCGCGCCGCTGCCGACTCGCACCGGCGCGCGCGGAATTCCATCGCGCCGGTCGACGCCGGTCGCAATGGCCCAAGCGCCCGAGCCGAGTGCGATGAGCGGGTCGCAGGAATCGTCGCCGGTGAGTCATGCGAGTTTCGATTCGGTGCCCGCCGCCAATCTTGCCGAGCGGATCGCGACCGACGATTGGTTCAAGGCTGCCCAGGATCACTTGCAGGCGGTCGGCGCGGTTTCGTATCAGCTCGAAACCTGGGGGCGCAACGGCGAGCTGTACCGGTTTCACTGCGACGTGGCATCGGCCGAGAACCCTGATTCGCCGCGTCATTTCGAAGCCATCGACCGCAATCCGGCACAGTCGGTGCAACTGGTGCTCAACCAGGTCGATGCCTGGCGAACCAGCCGCTGATCGAACGCTCCGCAGCGCGCAATCGCCTGGCCTACCGCCGATCTTGTCAATCGGCCCACGCGCCCCTAGGTTGGCGTGATCGTACGGCGCAACCTTCCAGGCTTCCGAGCATCGGCGTGCAACGATCCTTCAACGTCGGCCGCGGACTTTGGCCCGTCCAACGCGGCGGTGTACGGTCACCATGGGCGAATGCGTCGGCAACGCGCGACTGGAACGCCATTCGGTCGGCGCAGGCGTCGCAACGACCGCTGTCCACCGGATCGCCGGGCAGCGTTGCCCCGCAGCGTCGTGCGTTCAACGAGCAACCCGGGCGCGATCCCCGCTTGTCGCGCGTCGAAGCGGTTTTATTCCTGGCCGCCGAGCCACTTAGCGCTCGCAAAATTGGCCAATTTGCCAGCTTGGCGGACGCCACCGAAGCGCGTACATTAATCCGCCAACTAAACGAACATTATGATCGGACGGGAAGCGCGTTCCGAGCCGACGAGATTGCCGGCGGATACCAGTTGCTTTCTCGTCGAAAGTTTGGAGGATGGCTACGCCGTTTGCATCAAACGGTCCGCGAGGCGCGCCTGTCGAGCCCGGCACTCGAGGTGTTGGCCGTGGTGGCGTATCGGCAGCCGGTCGCCCGTGGCGAGATCGAGGCGCTGCGAGGCGTGCAATGTGGCGAAATACTGCGTCAGTTGATGGAGCGTGACTTGGTTCGGACGGTCGGTCGGAGCACGGAGATCGGCAGAGCTTTTTTGTACGGCACCACCAAGCGGTTTCTGCAGGTTTTTGGGTTGCGAGATTTAGACGAGCTGCCCCGGGCAGCAGAATTGCGGTCGACCGCCTCGGAACACAACCAAGCGCCAAACACCAGCCCGCGGGGCGCCACGCCATGAATCACGACAAATTCTTACTTCGATATTTGGATTTTGATGAGGAGTCTTCAGTGAGCATTGCCAGCCCGCGCGCATCGCAAGCCCCGGCTTGGACGGATGAAGATCTGTTGCACACCCGCTGGTGGCTGTCGGCCGAAGATGAGGAGGACGATTTCGACGACGACGATGCCGATGAGGACGACGACGAAGACGAGGAAGACGAAGAAGAAGACGACGAAGACTTCGATGACGACTTCGATGATGAAGATTGGGAAGAAGTCGACGAAGACGACGAGGAATGGGAAGAAGAGGACGAGGAGGACGAGGACGACGACGAATGGGACGACGATGAAGACGAAGACGAGGATGAAGACTGGGAAGAAGCAGGCGAAGAGTAGCCCCACGGGCTAGCCGTCGCCCCGCCCACGATGCTGAACGAATTGAAGCTGCGTCCGAGCGTCATGCCGGCGCAGCTTTTTCATGCGCTGCCCAAGGAATGGTCATGGCCAACAGCTTCATCGTGATTCCTGCGCGGCTGGCGAGCACGCGGCTGCCGCGAAAGTTGCTGCTGCGCGAGACCGGGAAGACCGTGGTGCAACACACCTACGAGGCGGCACGCCGGTCGGCTCGACCGGCCGGCCTGTGCATCGCCACCGATCACGCCGAGATATTTGACGAGGTGCAGCGATTCGGCGGCCGCGCGGTTATGACCAACCCCGACGCGCCGAGCGGCACCGATCGCGTGGCCGAGGTGGCGCGCGGCATGCCCGAGATCGAAATCTTCTGCAACGTGCAAGGGGACGAGCCCGAGATCGACCCCGAGGCGATCGATTTGGCGATCGCGCTGCTCGAGCGTCATCCCGAGGTGCCGATGTCGACTCTCGCTACGCCGATTCGCGATCGCGAACAGCTGCTGGATCCGGCCTGCGTGAAAGTCGTGTTCGATCGCAAGGGCCGCGCCCTGTATTTTAGCCGCGCTGCGATTCCGCATGCACGGCAGTGGGACGATTCGCTGCTGAGCGCCGCGCCCGCGCGGTTCTTCCAGCACATCGGGCTGTATGCGTACCGGCGCGATTTTTTGCTTTCGCTCGCCGCCTTGCCGCCGGCCGAGATCGAGCAAATCGAGAAGCTCGAGCAGTTGCGGGTGCTCGATGCCGGCCACGCGATTTTGGTCGGCGTGGTCGACCAGGCGACGCGCGGAATCGATACCGAAGCCGACTACCGCGCGTTTGTCAGCCGAGTGCTAGCACGGTAAACTGAGCGCAGCGGCAATTGTTCTCTTCGGGTCGCGATGGATGCGCATGGCCAAGCATATTTTCGTCACCGGCGGCGTGGTAAGTTCCCTGGGCAAGGGCCTGACGAGCGCCAGTATCGGCATGCTGCTCGAGCACCGCGGATTGCGGGTGCGCATGCAGAAGCTCGACCCGTACATCAACGTCGATCCCGGGACCATGAGCCCGTATCAGCATGGCGAAGTGTACGTGCTCGACGACGGCAGCGAGACGGACCTGGACCTGGGCCACTACGAACGATTTACGCACAGCCCGCTCACCCGCGATTCGAACTACACGACCGGCCAAATCTACCTGTCGGTGATCACGAAAGAACGCCGAGGCGAGTTTCTGGGCAAGACGGTGCAGGTGATCCCGCACATCACCAACGAGATCAAAACCTGCATCCAGAAGCCGGCCCGCGAGGGGGTGGACGTCGTCATCACGGAAATCGGCGGTACGGTAGGCGACATCGAAAGCCAGCCGTTCCTCGAGGCGATTCGCCAATTTTCGCTCGATGTCGGCCGCGAGAACTGCCTGTACATCCACCTGACGCTGGTGCCGTATCTGAAAGCGGCCGGCGAGCTGAAAACCAAGCCGACGCAGCACTCGGTCGGTTTGCTGCGGCAAATCGGCATTCAGCCCGATGTGTTGATCTGCCGCACTGAGCGGAGCATCAGCCGCGAAGACCGCGACAAGATCGCCCTGTTCTGCAACGTTGCCAAGGAAGCGGTGATCGAAGAGAAAGACAAGGACTTCTCGATTTACGAGGTTCCGCTGAGCCTGGTCGAGAACCAGCTCGACGCCTTGATCGTGCGGCGCTTGGGTCTGACCGCTGCCCCGCTGGAACTTGACGACTGGCACGAGCTGCTGCACCGGCTGCGCAACCCGGACCACGAGATCAACATCGCCGTGGTGGGCAAATACGCCGAGCACCGCGACGCGTACAAGTCGATCTACGAGGCGCTCGATCACGCCGGGATTGCCCACCGCGCTCAGGTACGAGTGCAAGGCATCCAAAGCGAACTGATCGAGCACGAAGGCCCGGAGCGGCTGTTGGCTGGCTTCGACGGAATCATCGTTCCCGGTGGATTCGGCGAGCGAGGCATCGAGGGGAAAATCGAGGCGATTCGCTTTGCCCGCGAACGCGAGATCCCGCTGTTGGGCATTTGTCTGGGCATGCAATGCGCGGCGATCGAGTTTGCACGCAACGTCGTCGGACTGGCGAACGCCCATTCCACGGAATTCAGCAAGGACACGCCGCACCCGGTGATCTGCCTGCTCGACGAGCAGAAATCGATCACCGACAAGGGGGGCACCATGCGCCTGGGGGCGCAACCCGCCTATCTCGAGCCGGGCAGCAAGGCGGCAGCCTGTTATGCAAGCGACGTTATTTCCGAACGCCATCGTCACCGCTACGAGTTCAACAACGTGTACCGGCAGCAGTTCGCAGCCCACGGCATGCTGTTCGCCGGCACCAGCCCCGATGGCTCGCTGGTCGAGATCATCGAGCTGCCGAACCATCCGTGGTTTGTGGCGGTACAGTTTCACCCCGAATTTAAGTCGAAGCCGACCAAAGCTCAGCCGCTGTTCGCAGGCTTCGTGGGAGCGGCCATCGAGCGCCGCTCGGTGCGGGGCGATCGGTCAACGGCCTCTTAACCTCCTCAAAACAGCCCGAATCGGTTGTCTGGCCGTCAAAATCGACCCAGACTGTGTAGTCTAGGTAAGATTTACCGTGCCTTACTAACTTTCCGGTATTGAGGCAGGTTCGCTCCCTATTTAAAGTCAACAAACCGCGCGACCGGTACGCTTGTGTCCGATCGGCGCGGCATGGT
>DASZPI010000602.1:0-4534 GCA_035550355.1 Pirellulales bacterium | reverse complement strand
GCTGCGAGACCGCCCGAAGGTACGCTCGGCGGCGCGATTGAACTGCCGAATCAAGCCCTCGTGGTCGACCGATACGATGGGATCGAGCGACGATTCGAGAATCGCCGTCTGCCGCGCTTCGCTCTCGTCGGCTCGATTGCGGTCAAGCAGACTGCGGGCTTGCAGATACTGCTGACGCAGCGAGGCGATTCCCGACTCAAGGGCGGCGAGGTCGCGGAGAAGCCCGGCCGGATCGCCGGGGTGAACTTGTACGAGCGGTTCCCTGACGGCAGCTGCTGCGGCGTCGAGCATTGCCAGCGCGTCATCACCATCGGCATTGGTCCATTCGACCAGGGATGCTTCACGTTGTGCCCAATCGGCTGCTTTGCGCGGATCATCAAGCCGGATCAAGGCGTCGAGACAGGCGAGAATATCGACGAGATCTTGCCGACGCTGTGTCGCGGGCCGACGCGCTAATCTGGGAGCATCACGCCTGATGTGCTCGAGATAACGGCCATAGATTGCGCGTTGATGCGCGAGAATGATGCCGCGCAGGTCGCTCATTGCACCCCCCAAGACGCGGAGCGGACGTGCCATCGTACAGCCGATGGTTTTATGCTAATGCAATGCAGCGGCCCAGCAAAGCATTTTGGCCCGTTACGCGTTCTACGAGCCTGAGCGACTGATCCGGTACAGATCGATCGTGTAATCTTTGCCATCGACCATGATCGGTATCTCGCTTTGGCGGACGAGCAGCTCGCGGCGACGGCATTCGTCGGCAAAACCTGCTGCCGCGCCTCGACGAGGGTCGGTGACCAGCGCCTCCCCATGGGCCGCTAAGCTGTGCAAAATCGTCGCGGCCACCAAGGCCGAATTCGGCCGTTCGTACAGAACGTCGGCCGCGACCACCAGATCGAACCGACCTAAGTCGTCGGGCAGGTGACGCCAATCGACCATGCGAGTAGCAATTTCACCCAACTGATTGCGCTGGGCATTGGCGCGGACAAAGTCCAGGGCGTCGTCATAGTAGTCGGTCGCCAGCACGTCGAAACCGGCCGCCTGTGCCGCCAGCGATGCCAGGCCTACGCCGCAGCCAAGCTCGATCAATCGTCTGTTGCAATCAGCCTGCTTGGCAAGCAACTCGGCGAGTACGCGAGCGCTGGGCCACAATTCGGCCCAATACGGGATGCGGTCGTCGTGCTCGAATTCTTCCTCGTCGAGCAACGCATCGGCGTCGCGCGGCTTCAGAAGCTCGTAGCGTCGGCCCGCAATCGATACTTCGACGGTGGCGATGTCAAAACGTTCGTGTAATGGAGCAGCCACGGGCACCACCGAAGGGCATCATTGAAATAGGTCGGGAGCCGATCAAACTCTTATAGTGCTCATCGCTTAATTCGCTCCACGGATCAGCCGGCGCGTGATCTCGGCGACATGGCGGCCTTGAAACCGGGCGATGCTCAATTCGTTCTCGCTCGGCTGTCGTGAACCGTCGGCACCGGCCAACGTCGATGCGCCATACGGAGAGCCGCCGGTAATCTCGTTCATGTTCGTCAATCCTGCACAGGAATACGGAACGCCGACCACGATCATTCCGAGATGCAACAGCGTGGTATGGAAGCTGGTGATCGTGGTCTCTTGCCCGCCATGTTGGGTACCGGTGCTGGCGAACACGCTGCCGACCTTGCCGATCAAGGCGCCTTTCACCCAAAGACCGCCGGTTTGATCGAGAAAGTTGCGCATCTGAGCGCACATATTTCCGAAGCGCGTAGGCGTTCCGAAGATGATCGCGTCGGCATCGACCAACTGCTGCGGGTTGGCAATCGGGATATGAGCGAATGCCGCCCGGGCCTGCTTGGCGCCGGTGCGCTCGAGTGCTGCGTCGGGGACTAGTTCTGCAACCTGATACAGCGATACGTCGGCATCGGCAACTTCGCGCGCCCCCGTCGCCACAGCCTCCGCCATTCGGTAGATGTGGCCGTACATGCTGTAAAAGATGATTTGGATGTTCACAAATCGGGCTCCATCGCCATGGTTACCAGCGGGCACTGCGTCGCGGTGAGTTCGCACGAATCTTATCTTCCCCGCGCGGCACCAACGAGGGGTGCACGGAACGAAGGAGATAAACCCCAGTCGGATCCTGCACCTTTTGCCTGCGACGGCTGCTTCGCTTGCCTACGCTTTGCGCAGTGAATTCAGTTTGGTGCAGTTTTTCGGCGCTATCGATCACGCTTTTAAATCTTAACCGGTTACAAGTTAAGGGCTTATCTATACACCCCCCCATAACAACCAGTTCAACGGTATGCGTTTTGCAAATCGCTGACAATCGCAGTGCAAAGTTGGATTGAGTGGATCCCCGGTCGATGGTGCGGTGGCAGGCCATCACCAAGGTTTCGCGGCATGGGCGAAACCTTATCTCGGTTCCTCTTCGGACCGCTAGGCGGCACTGCTCCCTGGGCGCAGTAACGACCGAGCGCTTGGTCGCGGGTGTTTCCGCGCGCCTGCGCCGGTCCCGCACTAGTAATCGAGGGTGGCGCTGTTGAGTTCCTTTGTCGACTTCATGGCCGTTCGCGCTCGTTGTTTTTCAGCCGCTGCCACGAGTTTGGCAATGGCGTCGCTTTGGGCTACCGCCGTCTACGGCCAATCCTTGGGTACTTGGAACAATTCCGGAGCCGACCTCTCTGCGGCGGCTGACTGGAGCTACACGGGATTTACCGGGAGCAACCCCTCCTCGTTAACAAGTGTCGCTACCGTCACGTTTCTCATCTCGAACCCGACAACGCTGCCGACGACGATGAGCGGACCGATGTCGATCAATGGCCTGACCTTCTCGGGTGTAAACTCGACGGTCTCGATCGGCGGAAACACAGGTGCCGTGCTCACACTTAACAACAGCACGGGCGGCTTCAATGTGTTGAGCTCGACGGGCGCAATTAACTTTCAGCCCTCGATCGTGATCGGAGCGAGTCAGAACTGGACCAACAACGATTCCGCTGGTCTGACGTTGGGCTCGATCCAACTTGGGCCGAGTGGCTCAACGACGAATCGCACTTTGACCTTCGGTGGAAGTGGCGCAACCACGATCAGCGGTACATTGGCCAACAGCGGTGCGAATGTCGGTACGTTCGCCTATTACGGTACCGGGTCGCTGGCGATCACCGGCAACGTGGCAATTGGTGGCGCGCTTACCGTAACCAACAGCGGGTTGGTGACGATTAGTGGCAACATTTCGAACTCGACCAACGGCGGCGCTGCTGCATTGAATTATGGCGGCAGCGGAGCGTTGACCCTGAGTGGAACGAATAGCTACAGCGGAGCGACGGCGCTGACCGGATCAGGCACCATCTAC
Source organism: Pirellulales bacterium (assembly GCA_035550355.1). GTDB lineage: Bacteria > Planctomycetota > Planctomycetia > Pirellulales > PNKZ01 > DATAXP01. Next base: position 1,209 of record DASZPI010000602.1, on the reverse strand, counting down.
GTTGGCGCCAGCAATGCATTCGGCACGGGAAACCTGGTGGTTGGCAACGCGGCGACGAACGGGGTAACCATTCAGTCGTTTGGGACAAATCCTGTTGTCTTTGGTAATTCCACTGCGACCTTTACTTCTTACGGCGCGACTTCGATCACGTTAAGCGGTACATCGATTCTCGACTTCTCGTCGACCAATGTGGCTGCCGCATCGGCGACGTTGAACATTACCGCACCTGGAGTGAAGTTTGGGTCGATTGGGATCGATCCGTCCGGCACCGCTTCCCGAAACGCTGCCTGGAATATCTATGCGGGTAGCGCTGTAACGTTCGCCGGGACGATAACCCCGGGTTTAGGAACGTCGTCCTTGCTGATCGTCACCAATTCTGGAAGCGCTGTTTTCAGTGGCACGGTAGCGCCGGGCGGCGCCACGACGTTCTCTGGGCCTGGCACCACGACGATTAGCGGGTCGATAACGAACGCTACCACGACCGGTGGTGGTGTTACCTCGGTTAACTACACGGGTAGTTCAAGCTCGACCATTGCCATTTCGGGTGCCAACAACAACTACACCGGCCCGACGGCGTTCCGTAGCACGACCGGAGCGCTGGTGATTCTGTCGTCGGACCATCCATTCGGCTATGGCGACTTGTTGGTTAATAACACCAACAGTATGACCATTCAGACAACCGGCACCTCAGCGATTAACCTGTTGAACTCTTCGATCGCCTTCAACTACGGGTCGAATGTGACGTTTACCGGCACGGCTCCGGTGAACCTGAGCAGCTCGCCGATCATTACGGCATCGGCCACGTTGAACATTAATGTTCCAACAATGACATTCGGGAACATCGGTACCGCGTATAGCTCATCAGTCACAAGAACGGTCTTCAATGTGTCGTCCGGCAGTACGGCGGTGATTAACGGTGCATTGACGGCGGGTACGTACAGCGGCGCGGTCGCGTCGGTAAGCACGATCAATAACTCGGGAAGCTTTATCGTTGCCGGGTCGATCGCCAACGGAAGTACGAACACGATCAATGGTCCTGGCAATATGACGATTAGCGGCGTCGTGGCCGATGCGTCAAGTGGAAGCCAGACTGGAATACTCTTCGCCGGTACAGGCGCGCTCACGATGAGCAGCGGCAACGCCTACTCCGGAAACACGACACTCGCCGGTACCGGGTCGTTTGTCTATGTAAGCGGGAGTGGCCCGTTC
>DASZPI010000601.1:0-9856 GCA_035550355.1 Pirellulales bacterium | reverse complement strand
TATCCAGCCCGACGACAAACCGCCCGTGTTCGACGTCGAGCCGGGCGACATCGAACTGGAGCGCGGCAGCGACTTGCTGGTGCTCGCGCGGTTCGCCAAAGACGCCCGCTTGCCGCAAGAGTTGACCCTGCACGTCGACTCCGCAAATGAACCAGTCGCCATGCAGCAAAGCCTCAGCGATCCGATCTTCGCCGCGCGAGTGCCCGAGGTGCGCAACGACCTGACCTACCGCGTGGGCATCGGTCAGCATCGCACGCAGACCTACCGGGTCACGGTGTTCGAATATCCCGAACTGATGCGTGCCGATGCCGAACTGACGTATCCCGAATACACCACGCTGACGGCGCGGCGGATCGAGGATGTGCGGCAGCTTGCCGCGGTCGAGGGCTCACGCCTGCGCTGGCGATGCCAACTGAACAAGCCCGTGGCCAGCGCGCGGCTCGTAACGGCCGAGGGCAACGAGCTTGCGCTGGAGCCAACGCCTGAGGATCCTACGATGGTCGCGGCCGAGCTTACGCTCACGACGACGCAGCGTTGGCGTTTGGTGTTGGTCGACGACCGCAGACGCGAGAATCGTGATCAGCCCGAATTCGTGGCGACGGTTGTGCCAAACCGCCCGCCCGAGCTGAAGCTGACCTTTCCGCGCCGCGATTTGAAAGTCTCGCCGCTGCAAGAGGTGCCGCTGGAGGCGACGGTCAGCGATGATTTTGGCGTCGAGCGCTGGGGGCTTGCGTACGATCTGGTCGGCAAGCGCGCCGGGTCGATCGTGCTCGGCGAAAAACTGCCGGCGCACCAGGCGCATCCCGGCCGGCAGACCATGGCACTCGAAGACTTGCAAGCCAGGCCCGATGAGTTGCTGGCGTGGCACATATGGGCCGAAGACCTAGGCGCCGACGGCAAGCTGCGCCGCACGACCAGCGATATTTTCTTTGCCGAGGTGAGCCCATTCGACGAAATCTTCCGCGAAGCCAGCAGCGACGACGGTCCCCCGGGAGGTGAGCAAGCGCAGGCCGACGAAGCGCTCAAGCTGCAAAAGGAAATCATTTCGGCCACCTGGAATCTGCGCCGCCGCGAGCGGCCCGAGGCGCTGTCGCCCGGTTACCCCGCCGACGTGCGAACGATTGCCGACTCACAACAGAAGGCGATCGACTCGCTGGCCGAGGTGCGCGATAAGTTGCAGGCGGCCGAACCACGGGCGATTCTCGATGAGGTCGAGCAGCAGATGCGATCGTCGCTGCAAGCGCTCGGCACCGGGGCCGAGGGACCGTCGCTATCGCTGCTCGACGAGGCGCTGCCGGCACAACAGGCTGCATATCAGGGGCTGCTACGGCTGCGCGCTCGCGAAAACCGCATCTCGCGCTCCAAGGGTGCGCAGGGCGGCGTGGGAGCCAGCGCCAACGGCCAGAACCTCGATCAGCTCGAGCTCAAAGAGGACGACGCACGATACGAATCGCGGCAGCGTGCCGGCGAGGCGAATCAAACACCGGCCGAGCGCGAACGCGAAGAATTCCTCAAGCGGCTGCGGGAACTGGCCCGCCGCCAAGAAGACGCCAACGAAAAGATCAAAGAGCTGCAAGCCGCACTCGATGCAGCCCGCGATGAGGAAACCCGCCGCGAACTCGAGCGGCAACTGAAGCGGTTGCGCGACGAGCAGCGTGACCTGCTGCGCGATGTCGATCAACTCAAGAACGACTTCGAGCAGCCGGAGCACAATCAACCGTTGGCCGAGGCAAGCCGACAACTTGACGCCACGCGCGAAGATGTTCGACAGGCTTCCAACGCGCTGGAGAAGGGCGAAACGTCGCAAGCGTTGACCGCCGGCAAACGCGCCGAAAGCGAGCTGGACCAGCTACGCGAGGATTTCCGCAAGCAGACCGCCTCGCAGTATGCCGACGAGGTGCGGAACCTGGTCGATCGCGCGCGCGAGCTGGACGAGCGGCAACAGCGGATCGGTGAGCAGTTGGCCGACGGCGACAAGCGAAATGGCAAGCCGCAGGCAAAGTCGAAAGGGTCGCTGCGGCCGAGCGAAGCGGCGGACGAAGCGAGCGGCGGAGAAAACCCGCAGCTGCCGCAAGAGCTTGAGCGGCAGCAGAAGGAGTTGGGGGCCCTGGTCGACGATGCCCGGCAACTCACCGAACGAGCCGAAGGAAACGAACCGCTGTTGACCAAGCAGTTGTACGACGCGCTGCGCGAGGCGCATCATACACAAACGCAGCGTGCGGTCGAAATGATGCATAAACTGGCCGCCGCAGGGTTGAATCGCGAGGCGGGAAAGATCGCGCCTCGTGCGGAGCAAGGGGTGCAGCAACTGCGCGAACGAATCGAGAAGGCGGCCGAAAGCGTGCTGGGTGATGACGTCGAAAGCCTGCGACGCGCCCAACGCGATGTCGAGCAACTGGCACAGGCCTTGGCCGGCGAGATGGCGCGCGAGAATAGTCAGCCGCAGGCGTCCAGCAACTCCTCGCCAAGTGACGATCACAAGGCAAGAGATGGCAAATCGACTGAGGAAGGCCAACCGTCGGCCGAAGCGAAGCCGCGTGACAAGGCGAAAGGCTCGGATAAAGGCAAGGCACCGGCCAAAGCCGCCAAAACCGGTGACGGTAACTCGCCAGGCGAAACGGGGGCGGCGAACAACGCCGATCGCAACGGCTCGGCCACTCAAGTTGCTACACAGGACAACGGCAACACAACCAACGACGCAGCCGGTCCTGGCGGAGCGCTCAACGGCCCCGACTGGCGGCAATGGTCGGACACACTGCGCAACGTCGAGGAGTTCGTGCCGGGCACGCGACTGCGCTCGGCCGCAGCCCGGGTGCGCGAGCAAGCCCAATCGATCCGAGCCGAATCGAAACGGCACTCGAAGCCACCCAACTGGAACCTGGTGCGCGAAACAGTGTACGAACCGCTAATCGAGCTGCAGCGCGAACTGAACGAAGAACTGCTGCGGCGCACCGAGCCCGAGACCGTCGTGCCGCTGGATCGCGATCCGGTGCCCGATCGCTTCGGCGAGGCGGTGCGCAAGTATTACGAGCGGCTTGGGAGCGGCCAATGAGTGCAGTCGCGCCGATGCCGATCCTCGCGGCAACGTTGGTGTGGGGAGCGCGTGGCTGGCTCGTTCCGTCGCTGGTGATCGTGGCGATTGCCACGACCGCGATCGTGTGGAGCTACCGGCAAGCGCGCGGGCCGATCTGGTTGCGGCTCACCGCGGGTGGGTTGAAGGGGTTGGGACTTGGATTGTTGGCGATCGCGCTAGTCGATCCGCTGTGGTCAAGCCGGCGCGCCAGGCCTGGCGAGAACCTGGTGCTGATGGTGGTCGACAACAGCCACAGCATGCAAGTCCACACGCGCGATCGTGGCGCTTCGCCGGCCGAGGAGTTTGCGGCAAGGCTCGCAGACGACCGGCAGCCGTGGCTGGTGCGGCTGCGGCAGGATTTCGACGTTCGCGGCTACACCTTCGATCGACGGCTCGAGCCGTGCAACAAGTTTGCCGAGGTTGGATTCGATGGCACCGCGTCGCGGTTGCATGCCACGCTGGGATCGCTAGGCGAGCGTTATGCGGGCCGGCCAGTGGCGGGGATCGTGTTGTTTTCCGATGGTGCCGCAACCGACGCGCGGCGTGCGATCGACTTCGGACATCTGCCGCCGGTGTATCCCGTGCTGCCGGCGTCGGCCGAGCCCGCTCCGGATGTCAGCCTCGCCAGTATTGCTGCGACACAAACCAATTTCGAGGATGCACCGGTCACGCTGGTTGCCGAGACGCTTAGCCGGTTGGTCCACGAGCCGCTGACGGCCGAGCTGCTCGACCAGGCCGGCAAGGTCGTCGACACGCAAGAATATTCGCCAGCGACTGAGGAGGCGGTCGCGTTCCGCTTCCAGTTCCGTCCCGAGCAACCGGGCTTATCCTTTTATCGTGTACGAGTGGCACCGACCTCGCAGCTTGGCGCGTGGTCGAAACCTGCCCTGAGCCGCGAAGCCACGCTGGCTAATAATCAGCGCTGGGTGGCCATCGATCGCGGACATGGTCCGCTGCGCATCTTGTACGTCGGGGGCATGCCGAATCCCGAACACAAGTTCCTGGGCCGGGCACTGGCCGAGGATGCACAGATTGAGTTGGTGTCGCTCGTGCGCATCGCGCGGCGAGAGCCGAAGTTCGATTTTCGCAGCCGGGCCGGCGAAAGCACCAACCCGCTGTTCCGTGGCTTCGACCGGACCGACGACGATTCGCAGCGCTACGACCAGCCCGTGTTCGTGCGGTTGGGCATCGATGACGAGAGCGAGCTGCGTGACGGGTTCCCGAAGACCGCAGAGCAACTGTTCGCTTACCACGCGGTCTTGCTCGACGATGTGGAAGCGAGCATGTTCACGACCGATCAGATGGCGCTCATCGGACGATTTGTGTCGGAGCGCGGTGGCGGATTGATGATGCTTGGCGGTCGCGATTCGTTCGAGAAAGGCGAATTCGCCAAGACGTTGTTGGCCGACGTGCTGCCGGTGTACTTGCAGCGCCCCGCGTCGGGCGACGCACCGCCAGCCAGCGGCTACCGCTGGCAGTTGACGCGCGATGGCTGGCTGGAGCCCTGGATGCGGCTGCGCTCCACCGAGGCCGACGAACGGCAGCGACTCGACGCGATGCCGCCGCTGCGCACGCTCAATCATGTTGCGGGAGTCAAGCCGGGAGCAAGCACTCTGGCCGTGGCGGTCGATTCGTCGGGACACGAACAGCCGGCCCTCGTGGTACACGCCTACGGGCGCGGTCGCGCGGCGGCACTCGCCGTGGGCGACTTGTGGCGGTGGCGGTTGAAGCAGGATCCAGAGCAACACGACCTGGAAAAAATGTGGCGGCAGACGATTCGCTGGCTCACGGGCGATGTGCCCGGGCGCGTGAGCGTCGACTGCCAGGCGGTGGACAACGATTCGACTCATTCGGTGCGGATTGCGATCGAGGCGCGCGATGCCGAATTCCAACCGCTGGACAACGCGCAGGTAACAATCGACGTGACACCACCCGATGGTCCGCTGCGAACGCTCGATGCCGAGCCGAGCCGCTCGAGGCCGGGCGTGTACGAGGCCAGCTATGTGCCGCGCGGGGCGGGTCCGTATCGTTCCGTGGCGAGGGTGGTCGACGGTTCAGGCGCAGCCCTCGATCCGATCGAGAGTGGCTGGACGCACGATCCGGCCGCCGACGAGTTCCGTTCGCTCGCGGTCGATCGCAATGCTTTGACGGTGCTTGCCGAGCAAACTGGCGGTGAGACCGTGGAACTGGCCGATCTCGATCGCTTCGCGGCGAACCTTGCGGCGCGGCCCGCGCCCGAGTCGATCGAGACGTTGTTCCCGGTGTGGCACACCGGCTGGGTGTTCGCCGTGGCAATCGCATGCCTCGCCGGCGAGTGGGGGCTGCGGCGTTGGAGGGGGTTGCCATGAGCGCGTGGCGAGCGGCAATACTGACGATGGCCCTCAGCACGTTCGCCGGCCGAGCAATTGTCGAAGGCGATGACGCAGCGCCGCAGCGAACGACGCTGATCGTGGTCGTGGGCGCGGCAGGTGAAGCGGAGTATGGTCGCGACTTCGACGAGGAAGTTGCGACATGGCAGCGCACGGCTGACGAGTGCGGCGCGCAGTTGCATGTGGTCGGAGGCGATGACCCGAAAGTGGATGAAGTCGGCGAGAAGCTTGCCACCGACAAAGACCGCCTCGCGACGCTGTTGGCGAGCGAAACTGGTATGGCGGCCTCCGAGGCTCCCTTATGGCTGGTGCTCATCGGCCACGGCACGTTCGACGGCCGCACGGCCGCGTTCAACTTGCGCGGCCCCGATGTCACGGCCACGGAATTGGCTGGGTGGCTTAAGTCCTGCCCGCGCCCATTGGCTGTCATCGACACCACGGCGGCCAGTGGCCCGTTTCTCACGGCACTGAGCGCTCCGGGGCGCGTGATCGTCACGGCGACCAAGAGCGGCCAGGAACGCAACTATGCCCGCTTCGGCCGATTCTTCGCGCGCCGCGCGATCGACCCGTCGGTCGACTTGGACAAGGACGATCAAACTTCGCTGTTCGAGGCATTTCTGGCGGCGGGGCGCGATACGGTCGAGTTTTACAAGGACGAGGGGCGGATCATGACCGAGCATCCGCTGCTGGACGATAACGGCGACGGCCGCGGCGTGCGAGTTGACTTCTTCACCGGTGACAAGCTTGCCAAGTCTCCGACAGGCGAACGTGTCGCCGACGGCGCGTTGGCGCGCCGCCTGCATCTAAAGCCGCACGCCGATGAGCAACGGCTGTCGCCCGAGCAGGCCGCCGCGCGCGATCGGCTCGAGTCGGAAATCGCGGCGCTGCGCCAGCGCAAAAGCGAATTGCCCGAGGATGAATACTACGACCAATTGGAACGACTGTTGGTCGGGCTTGCGCGACTATACGGCGCGCGCTGACAAAACGCGTTGGCAAATTGGGCCGACTAACGCCAATGGCCGGGACCGAACAACTCGGTGCTGCGCGATGCTGCTATCGGCAATTCCGCTACGACAGGCGATCGCCGAAGCGAGGTGCCCGAGCGAAGCGTGATGGGACGAGGTGCGGGAACCACCGAACTTACCGTCGACCTTTGCTTGCTCGTGACCGGGGGGGCGCGCGCAGGGAAAATCGCGCTGAATTGAGGCAGGTGCATGAGCCCGGTCGCTAGCGCCACCCTACGTCACACTCATTCTCACGGCAACCACTTAAGTGCGATGGCTCCGATCACATCGTATTACGCTCGGCCGAAGATCGAGTCGCTGAGCGTGCCAGTACTGTCGGCGAACGACGCTTGCTCGATGCCCATCGAGCGCAAGATGCTGAGGTACACGTTCGACATGCGCGTTTCACCGCGCCGCCAGTACGTGCCATGCTTCAAGCCCATGTTTCCGCCGCCGGCAACGAGCGTGGGCAGATTGCGCGGATTGTGCGTGGTGCTGCAGCCGCTGCCAAACAACACAATGGTGTTGTCGAGCACGCTGCCGTCGCGGTCGCGAAACTCGTTCAATCGGCCAAAGAAATGCGCGATTTGCTGGCTGAGAAACAGATCGTACTTGGCAAACCGCAACTGGCCTTCCTTATCGCTGGCGTGCGACAGGGTGTGGTGCGTGCTGACCAGCCCCAGCTTGCGCGGGAAGGTGTCGCTAATGCCCATGCCGTCTTCGCGATTGAGCATGAACGTTACCGAGCGCGTGATATCGGCATCGAACGCCAGCGCGATCAGGTCGAACATGTTGCGGTAGTAGTCGGCCGGCTCTGCTTCGTTGGTCACCGTCAGATCAAGTTGCGAATAATCTTGCGGCTTGATCGGCACGTCGATCCACCGCTCCGAAGCGATCAACCGCGATTCGACCTCGTCCAACGAGGTGAGATACTGGTCCATCCGCTCGCGGTCACTCTTGCCCAGTCTTCGGTTAAGCGCTTTGGCGCTGTCGATCACCGCGTCGACCAACTTGATCCGCTCTTGCAATTGAGCTCGTTGCGACTCCAGCGACGAACGATCGCCGCCAAACAGACGATCGAAGACGCGGCGGGGATGGTTCTCGGCCGGTATCGGTCGGCCCTCGAGGTTGTACGAGATGGTGCCGGTGCGCGAAAGAAATCCGGTGCCTGCATCGATCGACAACACCAGCGACGGCTGTCGGCAGAACTGCTTCGTGTGCAGCGCCACCACCTGGTCGAGTCCCACGGTGTTGAACGTGCCCGGCTTGGGATTTTGCAGCGGCGCACCGGTCAGCCACATGTCGGAGCAAACGTGCGGATCGTTCTTCGCGCCGTTAGGGTGATGTAACCCGCCCAAGAAGCTGAGCTGCTTGCGGAATGGCGCGAGCGGCTCGGTCGATTTGCTGAACACGAACTCGCCGTTCTTCTCGGCCGTGGGAAACCAGCTCCACTCGTCGATGCCGTGCTCGTGCCGCGGCAGCGACATGCCGTTGGCGGTATACATGGCGCAAAACCGCCGCGGACTGCGCTCGGCCACGGCAGCGCCCATCGCGTCGAGCACGGGCAAGGCCAGGCTCATGCCACCGAGCCCTCGCAGAAACGCGCGGCGATCGAGTCGAACTGTGCTCATCGTCTTTTTCCGGACAGGCAAGGGTTGAGGGCAGGTCGCGGTCGGTAGGGCAGTACGCCGATGCTATTTCTCTAGGAACAGTGGACTGGCGACAATAAAGCGGAGCATGTCATGCATGCGGTAGTCACGGGACTTTAGTTGTACCCCATGCTGTTTCAGATACTCAAGTTCGCTGTACGACAGAGTGCGGCCGGTGGCGTAGGTTGCCAGGTGCTTGAGCACGCTGTAGGCAAGCTGGTCGATGCGATCGTTTGCCAGGTAGCGCTTCAGGTCGTTCGTGCCAGCCACTTCGGTATGGTCGGGCAACGTCGAGCGGGCGTCCACGTTCTCGGCCTTCCGTCGGCCGCTGGCGTCGAACTCCTCCAGCGGTAAACCCCACGGATCGATCTTCGAGTGGCATTGCATGCAGCCGGTTTGGTTGCGGTGCTTTTCGAGCCGCTGCCGCAACGTAAGCTGCCGCGTGTCCTCTTCCAGCGCCGGCACATTGGGCGGCGGATCGTCGGGGGGCTCGGCAACGATTCGCCGCGCGATCCACGCGCCACGCTTCACCGGGTTCGACTCGCGACCGTCGGACAGGCCGGCCAGAATCGCCGCCTGCGCCAGCACGCCGCCCAACTCGGAACGATCGTGCTCGATGGCTGCGAACTCGAAGCCGCTTTCCACATCGTCGCCAAGATCGTAGTAGTCGGCGACGGCATTGTTGACCATCACGAAATCGGATTCGACGAGCGTCTTCACCGGCAGATTGTTGCGGAACAGATGCTCAACGAACGCGATTGGCTCGCGTCGCAATTGGCGGCGCATGTGGCCGGTGAGCTTGGGAAATTTTGCCCGATCGGTTTCGACCACGTCGAACTTGTCGAGGCTCAACCATTGTGAAGTAAACTCGCCAACGAACTGCGAAAACCGGGGGTCGGCCACCAGGCGTTCCACCTCGCCGTCGAGCTGCGAGCGTAGCGTTTTGCTTGCCGCCAGCTCCAGCAGCCTTTCGTCGGGCGGCGCGTTCCAAAGGAAATACGAAAGCTTCGAAGCCAACTCGTCGTTGTCGACCGGCTCGGGCGCGGGCGAGCTGCTGTTCTCAATCAGAAACAAAAACTGCGGCGAGGTGAGCACAGCTTGCAGCGCGTACTTGATAGCATCCTCAAAGCTCGCGCCTTCGGCGAACCCGCGGTCGAACACTCCGACCAGCACCGCAAGCTCAGCCGTGTCCACCACACGGCGGAAGGCGCGCGTCGCGAACTGGCGGATGATCTCCCGGGCATAAGCCGGACGGTCTTCGGGACGATCGAATTCAACAAAGATGTTGCGATGCGATTCCGGCGGCCACGATTCGTAGAACGGACCCTCGAATTCCACCGAGCGCAGCAGCAGTCGCGGCACATCGCGGCCGTCGGTGTACTCGTGACGCACGGCAATCTCGTGCAGCCCGGCCAGATAATTGACGTTGTCGTCTTCCACATCGGGACTGGGGAAGTTCTTGACGGCTCCGGTGAACACGAACTTGGTCAGCTTGCGGTCCGATACCCGCCGCGGCGAGCCGACCGGAGCCAGAGTGCTGCCGCAGTCGCGCCGCAAGCCAACGTGAACCCCGAGTTGCGGTTCTCGTCGCTCAAACTTCTCAAACTGCTCGTAAGCGTGGTCGCCGGGTTCAAGCGGCGTGAGTACGATTCGCTCCAATTCCATGGCACCGGCATATTTTGCCGCTACTGGCAGCTCGCCGGCGGATAGACGCAATGCCAAATGCGCCGGCTGGCGCAGTTTTGCGCGGAAGGATCGCTC
>DASZPI010000600.1:0-6717 GCA_035550355.1 Pirellulales bacterium | reverse complement strand
CAAGGGATACAACTGGGCGTTGCCCGACGACAACCACCATTCGATGCCGGTCACGCGCCCCATCCAAGTGCAGTGCGAAGGGGGGCGATTCGTGCTGCTCAGCGAGCGAGGCGACCGGCCGAAGCAAATTGTGATCCCGATCGAAGGCAGCACGGCCCACGCGATCGAGCCGCTGGTCGGCGCGGTTTGGGAACGCATCAATTCGTGGGGCATCGCGGGTGAAGGCATGTATTGGCGTCCCGTGCTGATGGTCACGATCGCCGCCGACGGCCGCAGCCGCTACGACGACCTCGAAGCGCTGCTGTACCGCAGCGGACTCGAGGTGCGGTCGAAACAGCCGCTTGCCGCGAACCCGACCGTTTATCTGAATCGATAAACGAGTTGATCGAGCAAGGCGCCTTGTATGATTGAATTCGGTCTACTCGTGGACACTCGTCGCAGGCATTGCAGCAAGAATATTGAAATCGAAAGTCCTTGCTGAATAAGGAGTAGGGACTACCAGCAGCCAGCTTTCTTTGCCAGCCGCGACAGGCAAATGCATCCGCGCAGGAAAGGCGGGGGTACTGGGCGTGTTGCTAAAGCCAGATTTTTCTCAAAGCGAATCAAAAATAGCGGACGTCGGCTCCCAGCGGAATTTCAAAGTAATGCGCCAATCGGTTTCCGAGCGATCGAGCAAAAAACTCGCAGGTTCACATGCTGTCGCCTCGACTTTGTACTTCGTGTATGTCTTGTTCAGTGACAAGACCGGCCGGCGCTTGCTCTACGCGTTTCAATCCACGCGGCTGCGCGAGCCGCGACGCTGGCGGATGTCGATCGGCCGCACGTCGAGCACCTGTTTCAATCCACGCGGCTGCTTCAAAGGCTGAGAGCAAAGCCACGGTTTCAATCCACGCGATTGCGCGAGCCGCGACATGGCGCGCAGGATGATATACCCGCAAGTCACGGTTTCAATCCACGGGGTTGCGCGAGCCGCGACTTTCGCGATTTCGTTCCGGCTCGCCCAGCCCCAAGGTTTCAATCCACGCGGTTGCGCGAGCCGCGACAAGTGGCTGACAACCGATTCGGCTGGACGGAACTGGTTTCAATCCACGCGGTTGCGCGAGCCGCGACGCGCATGCTGTCGTAAACCAGCACGTTGACCGAACCGTTTCAATCCACGCGGTTGCGCGAGCCGCGACGCCATGACACCGGGATCCTGCCGAAGCGCGCCTCGTTTCAATCCACGCGGTTGCGCGAGCCGCGACGCTCGACGCTGACCGAGTTGCCAACGTGCTTGTCGTTTCAATCCACGCGGTTGCGCGAGCCGCGACGAGGATCGTTGCGAAGGATGATCGTCGCATCGTGTTTCAATCCACGCGGTTGCGCGAGCCGCGACTGTACGCAAGCCGTGGCAACACGTTTACTTCGACAAATCCACCCGCACACGGAGCGTGGATCATCACCGAGTGCACTCACGACATTCAAGTCGCTGGCAATCATTTTCTTCCTGCAGTGCGCGAGATGAAGATTCGGAACAGCCCTTAAAGTCGCACCTGCAAAGGCAGGGCACAACAATCTTCATGCAACGATGAAACACTTTCTTACGCTGACCTTCAAACCAGCGGGCGTCGGTGAGGTTGGCTAACCTCATTACGTACACCACCAGCGATCAACTCACCTGCCTGACCGACGTAATGGTCGTCGCCGCCATCACAGGTGCCAAACTGTCTCACGATGCCGCCAAAGAAAGTTTTAACTTCCTTCCCGCCCTTGAAAGCCAAGCCACCGCGCCCATTCGCCCTTACTTGCTCACACAGAGCTTCAGCGGCGCCCGCCCCCTGACCCTTCCTCGCGGCAACTTGAAAACTGGAAATACATCGCCCACCGTGGTTCTGGCGGCAACAACTACGACCAGGGCGAATTGTAACCTTATGCACTCCCCGAAACCGCTCCCGAAGCCCCGCGCAACTCTACGACCTCGCCACGGATCCCGGCGAAACGACGAACCTATTTGTCAAGCGACCCGGGCTTGTGAAGGAACTGAAAGAGTTGCTCGCACAATCCAAAACCACCGGCCGTAGCGCGCTGCTATTATCACAGTCGACGCGACTCGCATGTCATTTCATCCGCTGGCGAACATCCAGCGTCGGGCGGTTGTGGTTTCCGTCGCAATCGCCAGAACAGCATGCTGATGGCAGTGGCCCCGAGAGCGATGGCGGTCGGTTCCGGGATTGCTGCAGGCGAAAAGTCTAAGAACAGTTGGCTGCCGTCAACGGAGCCTTCGAGGTAAAACGTGCCGCCATTGAGCAAGTTATTCGCGGCGAACTGCGTAAGGTAGTCGAGCGTCAGCCCACTGACGGCCGAGGCGGTGAACGCATCGTTGCTGCTGCTGGCGATCAACCACTGATAGCTCTGCGAAGAGTCCCAGCCGTTGAGCGGCCCAGCGGTGTTGTCGGTCTGGAGCGAATCGATCTCGATTTTGAAGCCCGGGATGATCTCGAGAATGCCAGTGTTCCACAGGTCCCAACCAACGTGCTCTGCGCCGCCACCGGGAACTCCACCGTTGCTGGCCAATTGATTGATTTCCCAGGTGTATTGGCCGCCCATGCTCCACGACGTGGTGCTGTCGGTCATGGTGCCGGGACTATTGCCGGGAGAAACGACGCCACCGAAGTTGACTGCGAGCGTATCGAATGTGCCGTTGCCCTTGACGATGCCATGATCGTTGACCACGACGGTTCCGGCCAGATAACCATTGTTCGCGAGCGTCTGACCTTGGTTGACCTGCACCGGGAGGCTATCGGCCCTAGTGAAGCTCTCAGAGACGTTGAGTGTGCCGCTCGTGAAATTGAAGTGACCGAGCCGGACGTCAAGGTCCCTGACGTTGAGCGTGCCGCCCGTTAGATTCAACGCGCCATCGGTCCAAAGTTTCATGTTGCCCAAAATATCGACGACGCCACCGGCGCCGATCGTCAAGCTTCCGGTTCCACCCGGTCCTGCCGCGCTGCCGCCGACGTATACGTCGCCGGTATCGGACCAGATTGAATTGATTGGTCGAAGGAAGCTATCCAACCCTGCGGTGCCTGTGACATTGACTATGCCTGATGCTCCGGCGCCCGCGGCAATCGAAGCGCCAGTGCGCGATATCACCTGGCCGCCGTTGACAACATCGAGCTCACCAGAGCCCTGATTGGCGACGATAAGGGCGCTGACATCGAGTATTCCAGTCGACGTGACCACGATTCCACCGGTTGCGCCGGGAAGATATCCCAAATAAGTATCCTTAGCGTCAGCGATCGCGCCATTCTGAATCGTCAAGGTGCCGACGCCTGAACTCCCGCCGTCGCCACCGAGGAAGAGGTTTCCAGCGTTGTACCACCGACCCATGGCGCCGCTAATTGTCGCCGATCCACCGCCAACGGCGGTCGCGTAACGAGAAGAGTTGTCAAAGGTATCGAAATGCGCGAGGACCTGCGTACTGCTTCCGAACACCGCGCCGGTGCTCGTGACCGTCCCGTCAAACACGGAAAGCGAGCCAAAGCCGCCTCCTGCACCGAGAGATAGCTGCGATAGAGTCAGCGTCGAGCCGCTGCCGGACACGGTTATCGCGCCGACACCTTGTATGGGCGAAAAGTCGTACACGGGAAAAAATTCGTTCGAGATCGTCGTGGCGTTCGACGTAGCGCTGCCTACCACGATCTGACCCGCCTCAATGATTGCGCCGGCGAGCGCATTCACGGCGCCACCCCCATAGTAGCCGACGTACATTGTCCCCGAGTTGCTCCAGCGGGCGCCAGCGACCGTGACCGTGCCGGCCGAAAAGACTCCTGAGCCCACGCTTGTCTCGTTGGTGCTCATCACGCCGTTGTCCAGGACGTTGACGATTCCAGTCCCGAAATGGCCAACAATCAACGGGGCGGTACTGGTCAACTGAGCACCATCGATGGTTACGGCCCCATGGCTGTCGAAATTGTCGCCGAGTATCGCGCCGGCATTCGTCGCCACGGCGCCGTTCTGCACTGTCATCGCTCCGCTCCCCGAACTCCCGACCACAAGCGACCCGGCAGAAAGCACGCTCACGGCACCCACGTCGCTGCTGCTCTGGCCAATGGACAGGCTACCGGTGCCGCTGGCCGACTGGCCGAGGACGATCGATGATGCGGAAAGACTCGCGCCGTCAAGGACGGTTACCGATCCGTAGCCCGCACCGCCAATTCGCATGTCACCAGCTTGCCAGCCGATCTCGATTCCTCCGGTGACGGTCGCAGTGCCAGAGCCGGTTGCGCCCCGGCCGATGTCCACGCCGCCCGCGCCTAAGGTTCGTAGTTGCGAGCCTGCGTCGATGGTAAGTGACGCGATCCCAGCATCACCAAGCACGAGGCTGTCGGCGGAAAGCACTGACCCATGAGTGACATCGACGGAATTGATCGCGATCGTTGCCTGGCTATTTGCCTGCGAGGCAGCAATAAGCTGACCTGCAATGGTGACAACAGCGGTGTTGCTCAGCGTGAGTTGTGCCTGCCCCTGGTCGGCCAATATCATTTGCCCGGTGTGGCTCCAAAACGAGCCCGTGCCGTCGATGGTCAAGCTCGCTAGGCCCGTGGTTGCTGCGGCGGCACTGCTGGTGCCGGTGGTGATCCAATGGCCGGCGTTCTGGATCAGAACGTTTGCCGAACCGCTGCCGCCGATCGTCACCCGGTTAGCTTGCAGTTGACCCCCGTCCACATTAATCGATGCCGAGCCCGTCGATTGCTGCGCGGCAGTGAAGGAATCAGTGATCACCACGCGCCCGGCGTTAGCGACCGTGAGCGATGCCTGCCCTTGGAGGCCGAATGCAAGCGCCCCGGTGTGTGTCCAAAGCGAGTATGCGTTGTAGTCGTCTCCGGCGACAGTGACATGTCCGCTACCCGCGCTAACGAGACCGACGCTGCTTGTCCCGCTTGTGTTCCATTGTCCACCGTTCTCAATCAAAACGCTTGCGGTGCCAGAACTGCCGATGACGACTTGTCCTGTCGTTAGTTGTGAGCCTGCGCCGACAACGGTAAGGGCTGCCTGGCTGCCGGCTGATTGCGCGGCAGTCAACGTGCCGGAGACCATTGCCGTTGCCCCCGTATTGACGCTGAACGTGGCGTTGCTACCCGAAAACTGGGCGGTGGTGAGGTTCCCTTGAATGGTTGCGGTGGCAGTGTCTTGGATCGCGAGTGTCGCCTGGCCGAACGACGCCAACGTGAAGTCGCCGGTGTGCTTCCAAGACGATGTTTGTCCGGTGACGAGCAATTGCGCCGTGGAAGTCGAAAGGACAGCGGCCGCGCCACTTCCGGACGTGGTCCATTGGGCCCCTTGATCGATGACCACGTTGGCAGCGCCGCCCAATCCGATTGTCGTTGGCCCCGCAAAGAGTTTTGTTTGGAATTCGGGAGAATGAGGCGACAGGCTGCCGTTGAGCGTAAGAGTGCCCTGACTGCCGGCTGTTTGTCCGACAATAAGATTTCCCGCGATCGTTGCCATAGCGCTATTGCTCATCGCAAGCGTGCCGATGCCTTGCACTCCGAGGCCAAATGTGCCGGTGTGCCCCCAAGTTGTTTCCAGGCCGTCGAAAGCCATATGGCCAACACTCGTCGGCAAAATGCCGACGCCGCTGGTGAGCGAACTGAAAAGTGTCCCCCCGTTTAGCACATTTAATGAACCAGTGCCGTCGATGCCGACGCCTAGTGTCTGCGTGCTCCATGTCGAATTGTCGATGTTGAGGCTACCGTCCACGAAATACGCAATGGTTGAGTCGAACGATGCTCCTGGAATTGTTGCTACGAAAAACGCCTGTTCGGACATCCCCACCAGGGTATACGGTGTAACTCCGCTACTACCTTGCGACAGGTTCACGTGTGCGGCATCCAGGACCGCGAACAACTGCGCAGCGGTGATCGAAGAGGACGCCGCCTGCATCGAGCTATGGTCGTAGACGGTGAATTCCCCGCCTGCCACGATGTTGGAATTTTGAACGGAAAGCGCACTACTGTATTGCAGGCTGATCTGTCCTGCGCTCGTCAGCGCCGAGCCTTGGCTCATCGCGCCGGAAGTGTTCAGAAAAAATATCTCGGTTCCGATGGCGAAGGATGAGCTCGTTAGTGACATGCCCTGGCTGCCTGCGAAAACAACGCGTCCGGCCGCCTGAATTGCGGCGCTGTCAGCGTCGAGTCCGATACCCATATCGATACCAGGGTCGCCGGACCCTGTCTGAACCAGTCGGCTGCCTGGGCTCAGTGTGACGTTCAAAGAGTCAATAGTTCCTGTGATAAACGTGCCGCCGATCGACAGTTGCGGGTAACCTTTAGTGTCAAAATCGCGCGTAGTCGCCTTCGATGTGAAGTCGGAAAACGTGACGTCATTTCTGATCAACAGGATCCCCGAATCGGTATCGTATTCATACGACCCGTAATCAATTAGGTCAGCATGAAGCGTCGTGGATGGCCCGGTGAAGAGAAAACTAGCGGCATAGGCAACGAGCGCCACCTGCCGTCCGAATTTACTCATGAACTTCACGAATACGACCATTTATGTCTGGCTCGCGCGATTAGGTTGGCGATGATTGTCTTCACTGGCTGATTTCGCGAGCGATCGCCGGCGGCGGCGCCATGCCAGTGCGCCCAAGGCAACGGCTCCGAACGCCAACGTGCTGGGCTCGGGCACCGCTGTGAACTCGAGGATGAGCTCGCTGGCGCTGTTGGCGTTGAGCAAATG
>DASZPI010000599.1:0-3816 GCA_035550355.1 Pirellulales bacterium | reverse complement strand
GGGGCGCTCGAGCGGCACGGCATCGACACTTTGCGCACGCCGCGGATCGACGCGCGCCTGGCGCAGGCTGGGCGGCGACGTGGTCGTTTCGGCACGCGGCGTCACCATGGGTTCGAGTCGTTGCGGGGCTTGCGCCTCGACGCGCGGTATCGCCAGCGGATCGAGTCGCGCTTCCAATTGCTCTTGCCGGCTGCGCTCGGGGCCGGCGAGTTGCTCGGCAAGCTTGGGCGCCGACGCTTCGGTGCGTTCGAGCTCGACCGGCGCCGGCTGCGGCGTCGCCTCGTTCACCTCCATCGGCTTGATCGTCTTCAGCTCGACCGGCGCCTTCGGCTCGTCGAGCTTCGCCATCTGCACCGCTTCGGGCTCGGGCATCGCGGTTTCGACAGGCCGCTCGAACGGTTCGGCCACGGTTTGTTCGCGATCAGCGAACGTCGTGTAGTCAGGCGCGAGTACCGGCTCGAACGTTTCCGCCAGCAGGCTCGAATCATCCGTCGCCTCGACGACCGGCAAATAGTACCGTCGCATCCCCAGCGACAATGCCAGATGCACGACCAGGCTGATCAGAATCGCCAACTGCATGCGACGCTGCATCCAGCCGCGCAACAGCGTGGCAGTGAGCATGATGATCGCGACGATCGCCGCCAGCACCCCGAGTTGCACCCAGGCGTTGGTCCGCGGGTCGGGCGAGTCAAAATCGCCGCGGGCGGCAATCGTTCCGCCCACGCAACTGGCCATCACCAACAGCAGCGCGTTCACCGGCCAGCCGTAGTCGTCGAAGTCGACGGCGATCGGCGAAGCGGCGCGGCGGATGGTGGACGATTGAGAAATGGCGGCACCGTGCTGCGGAAATCGAAACTCTCGATTTCGTGAGTTCAACCTTCGGACTTCAGATTGACCTGGTAATCGCGAATGTGCGCCTGGTTGCAGCAATTCATCACAACGACCACGTATTCAAACGGCACCCGCCGATCGGCACGGATGATCACGCTCTGCCGTCCCGGGTTGTTCGCCGCCGCCTGCCTGAGCGCGCCGAGCAGTTGCGGCTCGTTGATCTGCTTGCCGGCGACGAAGAACTTGCCTTCGTGATCGACGTTGACGATCACCTCTTTGGGCTTGGCGGTCAGCGGCACCGCCTCGCTGGCCTGCGGCAGCACGATGTTCATCTCGCGCTCTTCTTCTTCGAACTTGGTGGCGACCAGAAAGAAGATCAGCAACAAAAAGACGCAGTCGATCATCGGCGTCATGTTGATGTTGCCGTACGCGAAACCGCGGTTGAGTTTGACAGCCATCGGTAGAGCTACGGGCTAGGAGCGAGCGGCTGGGGATTGGCGACACCGGGCCCCAGCGAGCTACGCGCAATCGCAGGATCGCCGGGCGTGCGGGTCATGCGCAGCTTGCCTTCGAATCGTTCCAGTTGCGGCAGCAATCCTTGCAGCAACTCGTCGATCTCGCGGAATAACGACTGGATGCGGCCTTCGAAGTAATGGGCAAACACTGAAGCGGGAATCGCCACGAGCAGCCCGCCGAACGTGGTGACCAGCGCCACGTAGATGCCGTTGGCCAGGTGCTCCGATTTATCGGCCCCGACCGGCAGGTGCGCCGTGATGAAAAAGCATTCGATCATGCCTTGCACCGTGCCCAGCAGGCCTAACAGCGGCGTGATCGTAGTGGCCAGGTTGATGGTGCGGACGTTCTTGTACAACTTGGCCGCTTCGCGCTCGCTGGCGTCGGTGACGGCATGTTCGACTTCCGAGTGCGGCCGTCCGACCTTGAGCAACACCGACTTCAACACGTTCGACGTCGTCGAAGGATATTGCTGACACAGCTGATACGCTTGTCGCGGATCGAGCCCGCCGGAGCGCGACGCGAGCTGCCCGAGGGCTTCGACCAGCTTGGGCGGGATGACCTTGCGGCGGCGCAAACCCAGGGTGCGCTCGACGGCGAAGATCACCACCAGCACCGACATCAACGTGATCGGGTACATCAACGGCCCGCCTTTGAACCACAAGTTCAACAGGCTTGGCGTTTCGGGGGTTGCATCGACCGCCGGCGCGACGGTGTCGCTGGCCGCGGGCTTGGCATCCTGGCTTTCGAGCGCCTCGGCCGCTTTGCGCTGGGCCTCTTCGACGCGCTGCTTGCTGGGGGGCGGGGCGGGCTTCGCAGCTTTCTTGCTTTGGGCGAAGGCCGGTTGCGGAATGCCGATCGCGACAAGCACCAGCAGCCAGCGAATCACGTAAAGCGGTGCATTCATCATTCGTTTAACCTCCCAACGCTGCGAGGCGCTCTTTGGCCAGCCCCGACTGGTCGCTGCTGGGGTGCTTGTCGAGCAATTCCTGGTACGACTTGCGGGCTTGCTCGCGCTGGCCGCGCACTTCGAAGCATCGGCCCGCCTCGTACAGGGCTGCCGCCTGCCATTGGGGATACGGATAGACATCGCTGACGGCGATGAAGTCGGTAATGGCTTGTTGAAAGTCTTTTTTCTCGAAATGAATTTCGCCGATCATGAATCGTGCGCGGGCGGCGACCTCGTTGCCGGTCGCCTCGGTCACGCGCTGGTACAGGGCGAGCGCCTCGTCGGTAGCATCTTGATTTTGCTTGGCCCACGCCTGTTCGTACAGAATCTCGGGCAGGTACTCGCTGTTGGGATCGATCTTGGCAGCCTGCTCGAGCAACGCCTGGCTGCGCGGCCATTGTTTGAGTTGTGCCGCCGCTTGGCCCGCGTGCAGCTTGGCGAGCACCAGCAGTCCCGCCGCTTTGGGCGACTTGACTTGCTCGTACAGCGGCAGCGCGTCGGCATAGTTGCCCAGTTTGAACAGCGATTCGGCCTCCATGTACGCGGCATCCGAGGCCAACTCGCCCGAAGGAAACTGCTTCAACTGCAGATCGAACATTTCGCGGGCCTGCGCGTACTTGGCCTGGCGAAAACAGGCCCAGCCGAGCATGTGGATCGCCGACTCGGCGACCGCGCCGCCGACCCCCTTCTGCATGGCGGCCTGAAAGTTCGCAGCAGCACGGCCGAAATCTTCGTGCTCGAACTGATACTGGCCCAGGTAATACAGCGCCTCGGCCGATAGGGGGCTTTGCGGATATTGCTTGGCCAGCCGTTCGAACGTCTCGGCGGCCTCCTTCGCTTTGCCCTGCCCTTTGAGCACCCACGCCAGTTCGTTCAGCACTTTGTCGGCGCTCGGGTACTTGGGCTCGTCGGTCAACAGCTTGCTCAAGGTGTCGGCCGCCTTGTCGGGCTCGTCGGCCGCCGCTTGGCATACGCCCAACAGGTACCGCGCGTCGGCCCGCTCGTCGCCGCCGGCCGACTTCGAGGCGAGAAACGCTTGCAGGTCGTCGATCGCCGGTTTGTACTGCTTCAGCCCCTGACGGACCGCGGCGCGAACGTAGCGCGCCCGCGGCAACAACTCGTCCGCAGGCTTCGAATCGATCAGCGCGTCAAGCGTTTTGGCTGCCGCTGCCAGATCGCCCAGCCGATATTCCGTCCAACCGAGCCCGTACCGCGCATGGGGCGCCAGGTTGCTTTTGGGCCAGCCTTCGAGAACGGCACGGTACTCGGCGGCGGCTGTCTTGTAATCGTCGGTCGTGTAAGCGTTCTCGGCCAGGCGATAGTGCGCGCTGTCGAGCACGCGGCTGTTGGGGAAGCGTTTGATTAACTCGCGCAAACGAGTTTGGGCCTCGGCAATCTTGTCTTGTTCCCGCAGCACGGTGGCTAAAGCCAGCAGCGTTTCGTCGGCTTGCCGCCACTGGGGCGCGGCCGCTAGCGAGGCTTCGAACGCGCGGCCCGCCGGTTTGTATTGTTTCAGCCCCTCG
>DASZPI010000598.1:0-3941 GCA_035550355.1 Pirellulales bacterium | reverse complement strand
ACGGCGCGGTGACGCTCGAGGCCATCACCTCGGGGCTGGCCCCGGGATAGAACGTCGTCACTTGGATCGTCGGGTAATCGACCTGCGGCAGAGCCGACACCGGCAACTGCCGATACGCCACCGCGCCGGTGAGCATGATCGCTGCCATCAGCAACACGGTGGCGACCGGACGCAGGATGAAGGGGCGCGAGGGGCTCATGGCGGGAATGACGAATGTCTAAGGCCTAATGTCGAAAGAATGACGAATGTTCCAATGACGAATGGGAGTGACGAAGTGACGAACATTCATTCGAGCTTCGTCATTCGTCATTCCTTAGACATTCGTCATTCGGCATTCGTCATTTCGCCGCCTCACGCGGCGCGACCTTGCTGCCCGGTTGCAGTTTGTCGACCCCGTCGGTTACGACCGATTCGCCCGGCTGCAAGCCTTGCGCAATCACGGTCTCGCCGGCCTCGGTCGCGCCGATCTCAACGCGGCGCAGCTCGACGGTCGAATCGGGCTTGACGACGTACACGAACATCGACTCGGGCCCGCGCTGCACGGCCGATGCCGGGGCGAGCACCACGTCGTGCTCGGTATCGACCAGCAAACGCGCGTTGACGAACTGGTTGGGGAACAACATGTTGTCGTCGTTCTGGAAGATCGCCTTGATCTTCACGGTGCCAGTGGTCACGTCCACTTGGTTGTCCAAGGCCAACAGCTTGCCGGTGGCCAGCTTCGTGCGGAACTCGCGGTCGTACGCCTCCACGACGAGTTCTTTGCCGGCTTTGATCTGCTGCTGCACGCGGCTGATCTCGTCCTGCGGAATGGTGAACACCACGGCGATCGGCTGCAACTGCGTGATCATCACCAGGCCGGTCGGCTCGTTGGCACGCACGATGTTGCCGGGATCGACGATGCGCAGCCCCACGCGCCCCGTCACCGGAGCCGTGATGTGGCAGTACGTGAGCTGCAACTGGGCGTTGTCGATCTGCGCCTGGTCGGCCTCGATCGCTCCTTCGCTCTGCCGCACGAGCGCCACCTGCGCGTCGATTTGCTGCTGCGTGACCGAACGCGAGGCTTTCAGGGCGTTGTAGCGGTCCAGGTCGAGCTGGGCGATGTGCAGCGCGGCCTCGTCCTTGATCAGCTGCCCTTCGGCCTGCTTGAGTTGCACTTCGAACGGCCGAGTGTCGATCTCGGCCAGCAGATCGCCCTTCTGCACCATTTGTCCTTCGGCGAACAGCACCTTGACCAGCTCCCCTTCGACACGACTGCGCACGGTGACCGTGTTGAAGCCGACGACCGATCCCAGGCCGTTCAGGTACAGGTCGATCGAACCGCGGTGCGTCTTGGCCGTGAGCACTGGCACGGTGCGCGGACCGCCGCTTTTGGCCGTCACCGTCGAATGCGTGAGATACGGCATGACGTACGGCGCGACATAGGGCCATCCCAGGTAGCCGGCGACGCCCAAGGCGGCCAGCACGATCAGTTGCACCCACCAGCGCGTGCCCTGCGGCGGCGACTGGCGCGGGATCGATTTGGGCTTCGCGTGGGTACCGGTTTCGGTCGCGGGCTCTGGTTCCAGGGGCAGCGAGCGTGTCCCGGGAACCTCAATGGCCGGATTGATCTTGGTGGCTTCACGTTGCAGGTGGGTCGACACCATAGGCGTGCGTAGGATGGCCTGGCGTGAGAGTGGGAAGGAGGGCAGACGCGACTCTGTTGTATTATGGCGTTCTCACAGCAGTTAGGCGACAGCCAGAAATCAGCTTTTGCCTATGCCAATAGGCATAGAAATCGGCGGAATGGTCGCTTTAGCTTGCGAACCGTTAATGAACGGCGCCGACGAGCGATCGAGCGACCCGAATTGTGCCCACTGCTTCGGCCCTTGACTTGCCTCGCGCGCCCTCCATACTCACGGCTTACATTCAGGAGAAACATCGATGCGACGAGCGAAAATCACGATTGTCGGAGCGGGAAACGTCGGCGCGACGACCGCCCATTGGTGCGCCGCGGCCGAACTGGGCGACATCGTTCTGCTCGATGTCCCGCAAGTCGAGGGGATGCCCCAAGGCAAGGGGCTCGACCTGCGGCAGGCGGGCCCGATCATGGGCTACGATTCAAACATCGTCGGCACGACGACCTACTCCGACACCGCCAACAGCGACGTCGTGGTCATCACAGCCGGCATTGCACGCAAACCCGGCATGAGCCGCGACGACCTGCTGGGCACAAACGCGAAAATCGTCGGCTCGGTCGCCGAGCAGGTAAAGCAATCGAGCCCGCAGGCGGTCGTGATCGTCGTCAGCAACCCGTTGGACGCCATGGTGCAGCGGGCGTTCCAGGTCACGGGCTTTCCGGCGCAGCGCGTCGTCGGCCAGGCGGGAGTGCTCGATACTGCACGTTACCGCGCATTTCTGGCCATGGAATTGGGTGTCAGCGTCGAGGACATCAGTGCCCTGCTCATGGGCGGCCACGGCGATACGATGGTTCCGCTGCCCAGCTTCACCAGCGTCGGCGGCATCCCCATCACGCGGCTGATTAACGAGAAGCGGCTCGACGAGATCGTGACCCGTACCCGCAACGGCGGGGCCGAAATCGTTGGGCTGCTCAAAACCGGCAGCGCCTATTACGCCCCCGCCGCAGCCACGGCCCAAATGGTCGAAGCCGTGGTTCGCGATAAGAAGCGCGTCATCCCGTGTGCTGCCTACTGCGACAAAGAGTATGGCGTCGGTGGGTATTACGTCGGCGTGCCGGTCGTGCTGGGCAGCGCCGGGGTCGAGCGCATCATCGAGCTCGAGCTCAGCGCGAAGGAAAAGGCCGACTTCCAGAAGAGCGTTGACGCGGTGAAAGAGCTGGTCGCCGCCATGGCACGGCTCACTGGCGGCTGAATTCCACGCAAATTCAGTGACACCCAGCTCAACGCTCAAGTCGTCGCTGTCAAGAGGCAATCGGTCGGCGTGCTAGCGGCCGAATTGAACCGCGGTTGACTCGTCTGTCAGCGGACTTTAGAGTCCGCAGCATTGGGGAGTCCTCAACGCGCCGGCGGATCCGGCGGACCGAAGCCACGGAAGGAGCGGATCATTGGTACGGACCGCAGCCTGGGGCGACGGCTCATGGTGAGCGCGGCAATGCTGGCAACCTGTACATCGAGCGGCTGCTTGCATTCGTCGTCGCACATCGGCGTGGCTCGCAACGATGCGGTTCGCATGCACGAAAGTTCGCCAACAGCCGCCGCGATGCCGTCAAATCCGACCATCGAACGCTCATCGCCCGATAATTTGACTGCGACGCCGTTGCCAATTGATTCGCTGCCACTCGACCCGCTGCCCGAGCGCCCGTTGCCGATGAGCGCAATCGCGACCGCGATGCCGCTGGCGTCGCAACTGCCGCAGGCCCTTCGCCCCGGTGCAGCACCGCGAACCTGGAAGTACATCGTGCTGCACCACACCGCCACCGAAGCGGGCGATGTGGCCACGATCAACGAGGCCCATCGCCAACGCACCGACAGCGCCGGGCGGCCCTGGCTGGGGATCGGCTACCACTTCGTGATCGGCAACGGCCGCGGCATGGCCGACGGTTTGGTCGAGCCCACGTTCCGCTGGACCGATCAACTGCACGGCGCCCATGCCGCCAGCCGCCAGTACAACGAGCACGGCATCGGCGTCTGCTTGGTGGGCAACTTCAGCGAGCAGCCACCAACGCAGCGGCAGCTAGCCGCCGCCCAGAAGCTGGTCGCTCAATTGCGCTCTGAATATCGCATCACCCGGACCAATGTCGTGCGGCACAGCGATTTGTCGGCGACTGAGTGTCCCGGCGAACTTTTCCCCTTGGACAGCATCGTCGCCCCGCCCGAGCCCGAGCCATCCGAGGCTTCGAGCATCGATCGGACCGTGGCGCGAGATCGCTTTCTCGACGAACCTTCCAGAAATTAAGGTCGGCCATGAACCGAATCCCGATGTTT
>DASZPI010000597.1:0-6837 GCA_035550355.1 Pirellulales bacterium | reverse complement strand
GCCGCTGCGCGAAACGTATCGCCGGCGCCCAGCACGACCTTCTTGCCGGCCGCTTGGCAAAACGCGGTCAGCTTGGCGATGGAAGTGGTTTTACCGGCTCCGTTGACGCCGGCCACCAGAATGACGGTCGGTCCCGAATCGGCGAACGTCAGCGGGCTGGGCGCCTGCGCCAGGATCGCCCGCAGCTTCTGCTTTACGGTGGCCAGCAGGTCCGACATCTCGACGACACGCCCACGAAATGCGCTGCGCACCTCGTCGACTGCCTCGCGGGCCGATGCGGTCCCCATGTCGGTCTTGATCAGAATCGCGTACAGCTCTTCCAAAAACGCGTCATCGACCAGGCGACCTTGGCTTTTGAATAAGTCGCGAACATCGGTATTAAGTACGCGGCTGGTCTTGCGAAGACCTTCCTTAAGCTTGTCGAAAAAACCCATGCAGGTCAGGCCAATGACGAATGACTAATGCCGAATGTGTAATGCCGTATGTCGAACGTCCAATATCGAAGCCGCCGTCAACCGCCCGCTTTCTCGTGCAGTTTGTCCAAAATCCCGTTCACGAACTGTGATGAATTCGCTGTGCCGAATCGCTTGGCCAATTCGACCGCTTCATTGATCGCCACGCGGCGCGGCGTTTCCGCATAGAGAATCTCGAATGCGCCTAGTCGCAGAATGTTACGGTCAGTCGCGGCCATCCGCTCGAGCCCCCAATGTTCGGCGGTCTTCTCGAGCAAGCCGTCGAGTTCGTTGCGGTTCCGCCGTACTCCGGCCACCAACGAGCGACCGAACTCAATGAGTTCCGGCGCTTTCAATCGTGCGGAAAGGAATTCGTCGGCTTCCGACGGTTTGGCCGCCGCGTTCAGGTCATCCTGAAACAGCACCTGCAATGCGACTTCACGCGCTCGAGAACGCCGGGTCATGGTGGCTCGTCAGGGTCCGTGGTCAGTAGTCCGTTGCTGACGGAAATGTCGACTTATCTTAACAAATACGCGTTCGTCACGCCCGTCGTTTATCGCATTTCACCGGTCGATCGACCGTGAGCGACGGACATTTGACGAATCAAGTCGGCCATCTCGAGTGCCGCCATTGCGCACTCGCTTCCCTTGTTGCCCACCGTGCCTCCGGCGCGCGCGAGCGCTTGCTCAAGACTGTTGCATGTGAGCACGCCGAAGAGTACGGGGACGCCCGTTCGCACACCGAGGGATGCGAGCTCGTTGCTTACAGCCGTGTTGATATGCTGGTCGTGGGTCGTCTCGCCGCGAATGACTGCACCCAGGCACAATACCGCGGCATAGCGCTGGCTCTGGGCCATTTGCGCGGCAACGATCGGGATCTCGAACGCTCCGGGGACCCAGGCAAAGTCGATCGCCGATGCTGCGACGCCATGTTCGTCAAAGGTCGCGAGCGCACCATTCAGCAGCCGCGACGTAACCGTCTCGTTGTAGCGCGAAATGACAATTGCAATCCGCTTGTCAGG
The DNA here is from genome assembly GCA_035550355.1 of Pirellulales bacterium. Taxonomy (GTDB): domain Bacteria; phylum Planctomycetota; class Planctomycetia; order Pirellulales; family PNKZ01; genus DATAXP01. Next base: position 5,364 of record DASZPI010000597.1, on the reverse strand, counting down.
CGCAACTGGCTTTCCTTCAAACACGTTGACGTCCATCATTGCCGCTCCCGATCGTACTGCCCTGCCCTAGCTCTTCATGCTCATCAGGAACTCGGCGTTGCTCTTCGTCTTGCCCAGGCGTGTGGTCAGCAATTCCATGGCATCGGTCGGGTTCATGTCGTTCAGCACACGGCGCAGGATGCACACGCGGCGATATTCCTCCGGATCGAGCAGCATTTCCTCGCGCCTGGTGCCACTGCGATTGATGTCGATCGCTGGCCAAATGCGTTTATCGACCAGCTTGCGGTCGAGTACGATTTCCAGGTTGCCGGTCCCTTTGAACTCTTCGAAGATCACCTCGTCCATCTTGCTGCCGGTATCGATCAAGGCCGTGGCGATGATCGTCAACGAGCCGCCTTCTTCGACTTTGCGCGCGGCGCCGAAGAACCGCTTGGGACGCTGCAGGGCGTTGGCATCCACGCCACCCGAGAGGATTTTTCCCGAGTGCGGCACTTCGCTGTTCCATGCCCGGGCGAGGCGCGTGATCGAATCGAGGAAAATCACTACGTCGTAGCCGTATTCGACCATTCGCTTGGCCTTTTCGATCACCATCTCGGCCACCTGGATGTGCCGGGCCGACGACTCGTCGAAGGTCGAGCTGATGACCTCGCAGTTTGGGCCTTTAATTTGCCGCTCCATGTCGGTCACTTCCTCGGGGCGTTCGTCGATCAGCAGCATGATCACGTACACCTCGGGATGGTTGGTGAGCAAGGCCTTGGCCATTTTCTGCAGCAGGATGGTCTTGCCGGCCCGCGGCGGACTGACGATCAAACCGCGCTGGCCAAAGCCGATCGGCACGATCAAGTCGACCACGCGCATGTTGATCTCTTCGGGCGTCGTCTCGAGCACGATCCGCTTATCGGGGTGCAGCGGCGTCAGGTCGTCGAAAAAGACCTTCTGCGAGAGCAGGTTCGGGTCCTGGTAGTTGATCGCTTCAACCCTGAGGAGGGCAAAGTAACGTTCGTTCTCCTTGGGCGGCCGGATCTGTCCCGAGACGGTTGCGCCGGTGCGCAGGCCGAAGCGGCGAATCTGGCTAGGCGACACGTAAATGTCGTCGGGGCACGACAGATAGTGGTAGTCCGGGCTGCGGAGAAAGCCGAAGCCGTCGGGCAGCACTTCGAGCGTCCCTTCGCCGAACATCAGGCCGTTGAGCTTGACCCGCTCTTTGAGAATCTTGAAGATCAGGTCCTGCTTCTTGATCCCCATGTAGTCGGTCAGGTTGGCTGAGCGCGCCTGCTCGATGAGCTGCGGCATGGTCATGCGCTGCAGCTCGGCAATGTGAATGTCGCCCTGCTTGATTTGCTCGTAGCGCGCCCGCGCTTCGTCGCTCACGGGCTCGGCAGCCAAGCGGTCGGCTTCTTCGGCCAACTCTTCGGCCAGCGACATTGGTTCTCGATCGAAATCGTCTGCGTTGTCGGGCGCATTCAATTGCAGGCGATGACGCGACGGGGCACCCTCGTGCGCTTCGTATGTTTTCGACGCCGAACGCTTGCCGGTCTGCGACGAGGTGCTGCGAATGTCAGACATTCCCGAATCTCCGAACACGAACGTGTGTGCGCGGGCGCAGAGGGCCCGCGCGGAAGGTTGAACGTTTTCTAGCGATCGATCAAACGAGGACTGGAGAAAGGACCCGTCTAGGTCGCCGCGCGACGATGGCGGGCGAAACGGACTTCAAACTTTGGAGGTGAACCGCGAAGACGCGAGGTGAATCGAGGAGATACCAATCTGCCGCCCGGGCGTTCAAACTGCCTATCTATTGTAGGCGATTGCCGGCAAGTTTGACCATTAAATTTCTGCGATCAGTCGATCAACGTCTGCCAAATCCGCTCGATTTGCATGCGGGTATGCTCTGGTGGACCAGCGTTGTCGATCACCAGGTCGGCCCAGCGACGCTTCTCTTCGATCGCTTCTTGGGCGGCTTCGCGCCGACGAACGTCCTCAGCCGTCCAGCCGCGAGTTCGGGCTCTGGCGACCCGAACTTCCCAAGGTGCATCCACAAACAAAATGTGATCACAGAACGCGTTCCAGTTGGCCTTCAGCATGACGGGGGCGTCGAGGATTGCCGCCGCACGTTTCTCGGCGGCGAACTTGCCCGCCTGCCGCCGCAGACGCATCGCAATTTGCGGATGCGTTAGCTCCTCAAGATACTTGAGCTCGCGCGCAGCCTCGGGGTTCGCGCCGAACACAATTTTAGCCAACGCCGCGCGTTCGATTCTGCCGTTGGCATCGAAGATCGCGTCGCCCCAGCGGCCGCGCGCCGCGCGTTCGACCTCAGGTTGCCGCAACACTTCGTGCCCCGCCTGGTCGGCATCGAGAATCCCGGCGCCGAGGTCGGCAAACTGCTTGGCCACAAGGCTCTTGCCGCACGCCACGCCGCCAAGGATGCCGATGATCTTCATGAGAACGCATTTGGCAATTAGCGATTCAGCAATTAGCCGGCTCGCTGCTAATCGCTGCCCCTCACACTTCCGCCCAGTTTCGTCCGTTCTTCACGTCGACCTTCAACGGCACGCACAGCTGCATCACGCCCGACATTTCTTCGCGGACCAGGGCACTCATCTTTTCCAGCTCGTCGGCCGGGGTTTCGAACATGAGTTCGTCGTGGATCTGCAGTAGCATGCGCGACCGCACCTGCTCGTGATTCATGCGGCGATAAATGTTGATCATCGCATGTTTGATCAGGTCGGCCGCCGAACCTTGAATCACCGTGTTGATCGCAGTTCGCTCCGATAGATTTCGTTGTCGCGGAGCGCCTGGCCTGATGCCACGAATCGCACGCCGCCGGCCCGACACCGTGGTCACGTAACCGCGATGGCGCGCGTCTTCCAGCAGTTTCGCGAAGAACTCGCCCACTCCCGGATAGCGTTGGAAGTATGCGTCGATGAACTTCGCCGCCTCTTCCTGCTCGATATCGAGGGCTCGCGCCAGGCCGAAGGCGCTTTGGCCGTAGATGATGCCAAAGTTCACCGCCTTGGCGGCGCGCCGCATGTCGCGGGTTACCTGGTCGAGCGACACGTTATACACCTGGCTGGCGACCAGCGTGTGAATGTCTTCATCGCGGGCAAAGGCCGAGCACAGTGCCGAGTCGCTCGAAAAGTGCGCCAGCACGCGCAGCTCGATTTGCGAGTAATCGGCTGCCAACAGCAACCAGTCGTCGTACCCCGGCAGGAATGCCGAGCGAATTTCGCGACCGGTCTCGGTGCGAATCGGGATGTTCTGTAGGTTGGGGTCGCTCGAGCTCAAGCGACCGGTCGCGGCGACCGCCTGGTGGAACGACGCGTGGACACGCTTGGTTTCGGGATGCACCAAGGCCGGCAGCGCGTCGACATATGTTCCCTTCAGCTTTGCGAACTGCCGGTATTCGATGATCTTGGCCGGCAGCGGATGTTGCCGGGCAAGCTCCATGAGCACGTCGACATCGGTGCTTGGCCCGGTCTTGGTCTTGGCCAATACCGGCAGCCCCTGCTCGGTGAACAGCACTTGCTGCAGTTGTTTGGGCGAGGCGATATTGAAGCGGTGTCCCGCCAGTTCGTAAATTTCGCCCTCCAGGCCGAGCAGCCGGTGACCGTATTCGCGGCTCAGCTCGGCCAGTCGTGCCAGGTCGACGCGGATGCCGTTGTGCTCGAGCTCCGCGAGCACTTCAATCAACGGCGTTTCGAGCGAGTTGAGCAACTCATCGAGTTGCGACTCCTTGAGCCTGGCGGCCAGGATCGGCCACAGCCGCAAGGCAACATCGGCATCTTCGCCTGCGTACTCGGTCACTCGGGCGATCGGCACCTGGTCGATGCACTTCTGGTTCTTGCCGGTGCCGATCAGTTCGGTGATCTTGATGTTCGTGTGATTCAGAAATCGCGCGGCGAGCTCGTCAAGATTGTGGTTCCGCTCACCGGCATCGAGCAGATAGCTGGCAACCATGGTGTCGAAAGCGATGCCGCGCATCCGCACGCCGGCGCGGCGAAGCACGAGCATGTCGTACTTAAGGTTCTGGCCGATCTTCGCGATCTGCGGGTCTTCAAGCATCGGGCGCAAGGCCTCGAGCGTGCGCCGGGCATCGAGCGTTCGCTCGCCCAGGGGGCCGCGCACCGGCAGGTAGTACGCCACGCCCGGCGTCCAGGCGAACGAGTAGCCGACGATCTCTGCCTGGGTCGGCGTAATGCACGTCGTTTCGGTATCGAACGAGAAGTGCGGCTGACTGCGCAGCTCGGCCAGAAAGGCCTCGAACTTTTCGGGCGTGTCGACCGTGCGGTAATCGGCGGTCCACTGCTCAGGCGTCCGCACGGCCAGGGCCTTCACCTGGTCGGCCATACGGTGGAAGCCGAACTCCGCGCATAATGCCAGCAGCCGATCGACATCGAAGCATCCAACACATGCGTCGTTCCAGTCGATCGCCAGTGGCGCGGCCGATTCGAGTTGCACCAGCTCGCGGCTGAGAAAGGCATTCTCGCGGCCATCGATGAGCCATTGCTTCTTGGCGCCGGTCACTTCGCCGACGTGTTCGTAGACACCTTCGAGCGTGCCGTATTTCTCGAGCAGCTCGCGCGCGGTTTTGGGGCCGATTCGCGCCACGCCGGGGACATTGTCCACCGAATCGCCGACCAGCGCTTGGAAATCGACAACCTGCCCGGGAGCAATGCCCCAGTCCTGCCGCAGCGCTTCGGCATCGAACACGGCATCCTTGCGGACGTTGTAGATCTTGACGTGTTCGCTGATCAGTTGCCGGCAGTCTTTGTCGGCGGTCACCAGGTAGCAATCGCCGCCGAGTTCTTCGGTCTGCCGGGCGAGCGTCGCCAGCAAGTCGTCGGCTTCAAACCCTTCGATGCCCAGGACCGGGATGCCCATTGCCTCGACGACGCGGTGAATCGAGGCAAACTGCGGAGCCAGGTCGTTGGGCATTTCGCTGCGAGTGGCCTTGTACTGGTCGTACCGCGTGTGCCGGAACGTGGGCCCTGCCATGTCGAAGCAGCAGTACAAGTAGTTGGGCTTACGATGCTCGATCAGGTAGAGCAGGTCGCGCATGAAGCCGAACACGGCGTTGACCGGCTCCCCCTGGGGGCCGGTCATTTCGGGAATTGCGTGGAACACCTGGAAAATCAGCGAGTTGGCGTCGACAACGTAGACCGTTTGTCCCGCCAGGCTGGTGGCGACCGGCAGCGTCTCGGTGCGCTGCGCTTCGATTGCCGCCGTGGTTTCGAGGATTTCGTCCTCGGCGCGGTCGTCCATTCCCGGTAGCGTCGATTGAATTGATTTAGGCATTAGAATGAATCGTAGCGCTGGTTGCGGCGGTGTGTCAAACGTGCGGGGAGTCGCGGCAGGGGCGGTTCGATC
>DASZPI010000596.1:0-2290 GCA_035550355.1 Pirellulales bacterium | reverse complement strand
CAGACGAGCTCGTGCTCGTAGCGCTCGGCCGGCGGCGCGTACATGCCGGGGTTCTGCTTGCGCGCCCGGCGCACCAGCACGTACATGTAGGTGCTGAACGCGCCCAACAGCGTGAACGGCATCGCCAGCATGAACAGAATGCTGTACATGTAGCCCGAGACCATGTCGCCTTGCGCTTTGTCGTGCGTCGAGAGCGCGACCTTGCACGTGGGGCAGGCCTCGGCAATCGAGCCGAGCGCCAACAAGGTGGCGACCAGCAGCGCGGCAACGGCGATCGTGCGGAACCGGTTCATCGAAGGCCTCAGGAGCTGTGCCGCATTATAGAATCCAAAGCGCTCGACGGCCAGAGATGGTACAGCATTACGTAAATCACCACGCCGGTGATCGACACGTACAACCAAATCGGCCAGGTCCACCAGGCCCAGCGGCGATGGGCCGCCCGCCGATCGGCAAACCCCAGATACGTGGTCACCAGCGCCAGCACCGGCACCGTGAACGCCAGCAGCACATGCGACAGCAGGATGGCGTAGTACACGTACCGCACCGGCGAAGGATCGGTAAACGGCACGCTTCCCGCCTGAAAGTGGTACACGAGGTAGCAGCCCAAAAACAGCACGCTGACCACCAACGCCGACACCATCGTCCACTTGTGCGCGGTCTCGCGCCGCTGCTTGATCAGCCAATAGCCGACCAGCAGCAGCAAGGTCGCGGTCGCGTTCAGCGAAGCGTTGACTGCCGGCAGGTTGTGGACCGCAAGCCAGGAACCGTCGCCGTTCACGAGCGAGTCTCCGCAACCGCGCCTGCCGCCGGCGCCGGCTCGGCCAGCACTTCATCCAGCTTCTTCTTGAAGGCCGCGACTTCCAGCGGCTCGCGCGATCGGTAGGTGCCGCGCACTTCGCCGCGGCGATCGACCAGGATGATCCGATCGCTGTGCTCCTTGCCGAGCACGGTGACATGAAACACGTCCTGCCCCAGCTCCTGCGCCTCTTTCAGCGGACCGGTGAGGAACAGCCACTTGTTCGGGTCGGCGCCGAACTTGTCGGCGTAGTCGCGCAGCACGGCGGGGGTGTCGTTGGCCGGATCGACCGTGATGCTGACGATCTTCACGCCGCGGTCGGTCAACTCGTGCTGCATGCCGCTGACGACCTGGTTCATTTGCGTGCAGAAGCCCGGACAGGTGGCGAAGAAAAAGCTTGCCACCCACACGTCGCCTTTCAGGCTGCCCAAGTTCAGCGACTCGCCGCTGCGCTCGGTGAACGTGAACGAATCGAGCGGCCGTGCCGGTTTATTGAGCGCCGTGGCGGAATCGACGGTTGCCCCGCTGCCGTCGCGTGCCGCGGACATTCGCCAGAACGAATACGCGCCGTACGCGCCGACCAGCACCAGCACCAGGCTCAACCACAACCGCACCGCCATACTCATAACAAATCTCCTGTCGTTCGCGTCGCAGCGATCCGGCACGACGCGACGAACGTCACCACTGCGAAGATCACCGTCACCAACCAGCACACGCCCAGCGACGGCAGATGGCTCATCGCCTCGGCCGACGCTGCGCCCGAGTGTAAGTATAACAATCGCCGCAGCCCCGCGACGCCGTAGGTCAGCGGATTGGCGGCGATCACCGCTCCCAGCCAACCGCCGGCCGCGGGGAAGAACGCGCCCGAGAGCAGCCACATCGGCATCAGGAACACGCTCATCACGGCATGAAACCCTTGGGTCGAATCCATCCGCCAGGCAATGACAAATCCCAGCCCGGTGAGCGCCAAGGCGAGCACGATCAAAAACGCCCCGATCGCCACCAGCGACACGAGGTCGTAATGCACGCCGATGGTTAGCCCCAGCAGCAGGAACACGACCGCTTGCAGCACGGCAATGACGGTTCCGCCGGCGAGCTTGCCCAGCACCATCGACCAGCGCGCGATCGGCGCCACCAGCACCGATTGCAGAAACCCTTCGCGGCGATCCTCGATGATCGAAATCGTGGCGAAGATCGCCGTGAACAGCAGGATCATCACCACCACGCCGGGAAAAAAGTACGCGGCGTACGTCGCACCTTCGGCAGTGGCGCTTCCCTCGGGAGCCTTGAACGACGGTCCCAGCCCCGCGCTGAACAGCACCCAGAAGATCAGCGGTTGCAACAGCGCGCCGGTCACACGATTGCGCTGGCGAAAGAATCGAACCAGCTCGCGCGCTGCGAGTGCGATGACGACTGGCACGGGATTGACCGTTGATTGCATAAAAATTTACTCGTTGCGTACCATCCGGTCCTTCTCCCACCGGGAGAAGGTGC
>DASZPI010000595.1:0-9746 GCA_035550355.1 Pirellulales bacterium | reverse complement strand
AACGCTGCTCGACGCCCGTCTGCCCGAAAACGTGCAAATCTGGCTGGAACAGGGACGAACCGTGCGTGGGAGCGGTGCCGGACAATGACAAGCCATCGATTCTCAATTATCCGCTCGCGCATCGCCAGGTACATCGTTCGCTGGGCGGTCGTCGCGGCCGTGATCATGGTGGTTGCGCTGCAGGCGGCCTTTTTCACAGTACAAGAGGGCCAAGCGGTTGTGGTCACCCGGTTGGGCAGGCCGACGCGTGACATCACCGAGCCCGGAGCGTATTGGAAGATTCCTGCTCCGATCGAGCAATCGCAACGTATCGACGTCCGACGGCAATTGCTTACCACGCCGCAAGTAGCGACTCTCACTCGCGACAAGAAAAACGTGGTGCTCACGACATTCGTCGTTTGGCACGTCGCGGAGCCCCTCAAATTCTTGCAGTCCGTGGGAACGATGGACCTGGCAGCCATGAACCTGACGAGCATGGTGGTTGCCGCGAAGAACCAGCAACTCGGGCAGACGGACCTTAGCGCGCTGGTGTCGCTCGATCGTCAGCAAATCAAGCTCGATACCATCGAAGCCGAAGTACTCCGATCGATGCACGAGGCGGCGCTACAAAAGATGGGGATCGCCGTCGATCAGGTCGGCTTCGAGCGCGTTGCGCTGCCTAAAGAGAACATGACGGCAGTGTTCGATCGGATGCGTGCCGAGCGCCATGCTGAGGCAAATCGCATCCGCAGCGAAGGAGCGAAGCAAGCCCGAGCCATTCGCGACGAAGCGCACGTCAAAAGCCAAGAGATTCTGCGTCGAGGACGTGAAGAGGCCGGCCGCGTCTTTGCCGAAGCCGAGCGCGAAGCGGGCACAATCGTTGCCTCGGCGCACCAGCAAAACCCGGCATTCTTTCAGTTTTGGAGTGCATTGCAGGCGGCGAAGCAATCGTTGAAGGAACGCTCGACCCTGGTATTGAGCAGCGATCAGCTCTTCTTCGACACGTTGACGAAGCCCCCAGCACTGGTCCCGCGCGACGTTCCTCGCGAGCGGTCCGAGACTGTAGCGACACCATCGCTTTCTTCGCCGTCGAGCACCCCTTGAGCAACACCTCCGAAACAACGCGACTCCAGGCCGGCATGTCGGCAGCGCGGCGTCTTTATGCATTGGCTGCGGCGCTATTGCTTGCGACCTACCTGCTGTCGGGCATCAGGGTGGTGGCCCCGGGCGAAGGCGCCGTGGTGTTGCGTTTCGGCCGGCTTGCGAAATCTAACGGCGAAACGACCGTCCATCCGGCTGGCCTGCTGCTTGCCTGGCCGCAGCCGATCGAACGCGTCGTTCGTCTGCCGTTAAAAACAGAGCAGCGGGTCAATATCGATCAGTTCTGGGCATGCACATCCGACGCGCATACCCAGACCGCGGCCGAGCACTATCTGTTGTCGGGCGATCACAACCTGGTGCGACTCGACTTGGCCGCCCGGTATCGTATCGCCCAACCGGTCGAATACGTCACGTCCTGTAAGGATGCGGGCGGCATGGTGACAGGCTGCGTGAAGTCGGCCGTGACAGCGATAATTCAGAGTTGTTCGATCGACGAGTCGCTTCGTCAGCGCCGCGACAGATCGGACCAATCCGAATTGCTGGCCGATCTGATCCTCACGCGCGCTCAGCAGCAGTTGTCGGCGTGCGGCTGTGGCTTGCGACTGACTGCCATTGAACTGAAGCAGGCGCAACCACCGACCGAAGTGCAGGCCGAATTTGAGGCTGTGCAAACCGCACGGATCGATCTGGAAACGACGACTGAAGAGACGCGTGGAGAAAGCGCGCAAACGCTTCTCGAAGCGGAGGCCGAAGCTCAACAATTGCGCTACGAAGCGCAGGGCGCCCTGGAGTCGCGGATCGCTCAGGCACACGTGCAGGCGGCGCATTTTCGAGCCGATCTCGACTCGTATCTTCGCGCTCCCCAGATGACGCTCGAACGACTTCACCGAGAAGCCTGGCAGCAACTCTTCGCACAATCGCGACGTATTTATTTTGCGCCCGACCGCGCCGATGCCAGTGTGTTGCGAATTCCTGTCGAGCCGGCCGAGGTGGCGCGATGAGCACCGCAACCTTGCCACTCGCCGAAAACACCGCTCGAACTCGTCCAGCACCTTCGGTCGATTGGCTTACCGACGGCGCGATTTATGGAAGCGGCATCGCGCTCGGGCTGTTGGGGCTCGCGACGTGGATCAATCATACGGATTCGTCGCGAACCGAACTCGGTCAATTGCTGAGTTTTCTTGCCGCGGTTCTCGTCGTGGCGCCGACATTGGCGCGGGCGCTCTATTCTTCGATGAAGGACAATCCGGATCGCTTTTCCGAGAACTTGCTAGCGATTGCGATGCTCGGCGCGCTAGCCGCCGGCGAGTATGCCACCGCAATCCTGGTTCCGCTGATCATGGGAGTCGGCCATTTGGTCGAGCGGCACAGCATCCAAGGGACGCAGGCTGCGATCAACAGCCTGACGAAGCTTCAAGCACGGCAGGCGACCATCGAAACCCCCGACGGCGAAGAGACAGTCGCTGCCGAGATCCTGCGCGCCGGGCAGGTCCTCATCGTTCGACCCGGCGAAGTCTTGCCTGCCGACGGCGTAATTCTGTCCGGCACGACCCATTTGGACGAGTCGTCGATCACCGGCGAATCGGTTCCCCGTGAAGCTTCCGAAAGGGACTTGGTTTATGCCGGCTCAATCAATCTGGCCGGACGGCTGCGGGTTGAGGTGACGCAGGTCGGCACGGCAACATCGCTGGGCAAGATCGCCCGGTTGTTGGAGTTTGCAGCGCAATCGAAATTGCCTGTGCAGAAGACGCTGGAGCGTTACGCGGAATTCTACGTGCCTGCGGTCGCGCTACTCGCAGCGTTCATCTTCCTGGTGACTGACGATATGCAACGGCTGGTGTCGGTGTTTATTGTCGCCTGCCCGTGTGCGATGGTTCTTGCCGGGCCGGCAGCGACCGTGGCAACGATCGCTACGTCGTCGCGGGGCGGCATCCTGGTGAAGAATGCCAAATTCCTTGACGCGCTGGCCGCTGCCGACACCGTCGTTTTCGACAAAACGGGCACACTTACGCTCGGCCAGCTTGAGTTGATTTCCGCGCTCCCTTCGCCGGGTGTGAGCAACGATGAATTGTTTCGCGCCGCGGCCGTATGTGCCCAGGGATCTCAACATCCGATCGCCCGAGCGATTCGCTTTTGCGTTGCCGACCGTCGATGCGGTGTGCCGGATCATGGTGAAGACCATTGCGAGTTGCCCGGGCGCGGTGTCGAAGCCGTTGGATTGGACGGCCGCCTGAGAATGGGGCAGTTCGCCTGGTTGCAATCGAGCGGAATCGATTGCCCCGCTCCTCCACCGCACACGGGTCCGCTGGCGGGAGTTGCACGCGATGACATGTTTTTAGGGTATTTGCTGTTTGCCGATCCGTTGCGATCCGACGCGTTAGAACTTGTCGAACGATTGCGCAACCTCGGCATTCAACGGATCGTGCTTCTCACAGGTGACCGGCCTGAAGCGGCCCGGCCGATCGCCGAGGCAATTCGATGTGACGTTCTCCATGCCGGCGTGCTGCCCGAGCAAAAGCTGACCGCGGTTCAAGCGGAATGCGCCCAAGCGCGCAAGGTGCTCGTCGTTGGCGACGGCATCAACGACGCGCTGGCCCTGGCGGCGGGGCACGTCAGCATTGCGATCGGAGCGCGGGCCTCGGAAATTGCGATCCAAAGTGCCGACATCGCGCTGATGGGCGGCGACCTGCGGCGAATCGCCGATGCGATTCTCCTGGCTCGCATGTCACGGCGCGTCATTCTTCAGAACATGGCAATCGCCTTGGGCTCGACGTGCACCATGTTGGCGATCAGCGCCACCGGATTGCTCAGCCCGCTTCTGGGGGCGCTGCTGCACAACGTCGGCACCATTGGAGTGTTGTTGAATAGTGCGCGCCTGCTCGGCTGTGCAACCACGGCGACGAACACGCCTGGCAAGGACTCGGACGGCAATCTTTCTGTTGCAGCAACTTGCTTCGACGTACTTTTATGAAAAGGCAACTCAGCTCATGAAACATCGGTGGCTTGTCGTACTCGCAATGGTCGGTTCGGCCATGGCGTCAATCAGTCATGCGGCGGACTGGGGTAACTTCAAAGGGAAGTTCGTCTACGAAGGAACACCGCCGACTCCGCAACCGATCGTGATTACCAAGGACTTGGAGTACTGCGGAAAGTTCCCCGACGATACCGTCGACCAAACACTTCTTACGGGGCCCGAACGAGGCGTGCGGAACATCTACGTCTGGCTCAAGACCACGTCGAGCCAAAACGTCTCCGTGCATCCGGACTTGATTACGGCAGCGGCGACTCCTGCGAAACTCGATAACCTGCATTGCATGTTCGCACCGCACTGCATCGGGCTATGGGCGGGAAAGCAAGGACTGGAAGTCATCAATAGCGATCCGATTGGTCAGGCAGTCAAAATCGACTGTCTCAGAAACGCGTCGATCAACTCGTTGATGCCGATCGGCGGCAAGTTTGAACATCAGTTTCAAACGCCGGAGTCGATTCCGTGCCCGATCAGCTGCGGAGTGCATCCTTGGGAGAGCGGCTACGTACTGCTGCATAACAGCCCGTACTTTGCGATCAGCGACCAAGACGGCGCATTTACGATCGCCAACTTGCCAACGGGCGAATGGACCTTTCAATTCTGGCACGAGAAGATCGGATATTTCGCGATTAAGCCGGAATGGGAGAAAGGGCGCCTTACCACCACGATCAAAGCCGGCGACAACGACCTGGGAACGCTCACCATCAAACCCGAGCAATTCGTGAAGAGCAAATAGCCGCTCACGGCGCGCAATACCAGAGGTCGCCCCCCGTCGGCGACCTCTGGTAAAGCCGGCGTAAGCGGACTTTCGCTTCTTGGAATGCTCCCTTGTCAAGCCACGTTCATGTGCGCTACAACGATCGACAAGCAGTTGCCTCCGGCAAAGTGGTCGAGCGCGTGCTACCCGGTCGACACCGCGAGCGATGGGTTGTCGATGTATGCAGCCAAGGAAAGTCGTTCGTTGGAAAATGTGTTGACGGTCCCGCGCGCCGACCGAGAGCAAATCAATCTTTTTTGGCTCATCCGTCTGCGTTGGGCGGCTGCTTTGGGGCAGCTGGCGACGATCTCGGTCACCAAGTTTGCCATCGGGATCGACGTCGCGTTTGGTTCCTTGTGCGCGGTGATCGGCTTGGAAGTCGCCTCGAACACCGCTGTGGAGCTCTGGTATCGCTACGCGATTCGTCATAATCCGAAACTGGTGCAAGGCCCCATAGCCGAGCGGCTGATTGGCGCTATTCTGGTTTTCGATCTGCTCGTACTCACGGCACTTCTTTTCTTCGCCGGCGGCCCGGCGAATCCTTTCAGCATCTTTTACATCGTGAGCATTTCCCTGGCGGCAGCCGTCTTGAGGCAACGCTGGGCCTGGGCGTTGACCGTTTTAGCTGCCGGCTGTTTCGGCATGCTGTTCTTGTGGCATGTCCCCGTCGCCGCCCTTTCTCATCACGGTCCTTCGGAGCCCGCGGCACAACATGGCCACGGCCATCATGAGCATGTGCTCGATGCCGAACCGATGGCGTTGCATTTGCGCGGGATGCTCGTTGCATTTACCGGAGCGGCGTGTTTCGTCGCTTATTTTGTCACTCGTATGCGTACAGAGCTGAATCAGCGCGACCATCAACTTGCCGAAGCCGAACGCCGAAAATCGAAAGCGGAACGTCTCGATTCACTCGTCACGCTCGCTGCCGGAGCCGCGCACGAACTGGCGACCCCCTTGGCGACCATCGCCGTCATTGCCCGAGAGCTTGAGTTTGAAAACGAAGCGTCCGACGACTCATCGGCAACGAACGACGAAGTGCGCGCCATCTGTGCGGAAGTGGAGCGGTGCCGCGAGATTCTTGCCTCACTATCTTCTCAGGCGGGCACCAACATCGGCGAATCGTGGTCGAAGTTCTCGGTCGATGAGCTGATCGCCTCGATCGAGTCGGAAGCCGCTTGGCGTGGACGGCTGCAGGTCGATCTGCCTGCGGACTTGAAAGCGATCGACCTGCGCCTTCCTAGGCAGGCGATTGCCCAGTCACTGCGTTCGATCATCCGAAACGCTTGGGAGGCAAGCCTGCCTTCAGGACCGATTCGCCTTACCGTGGCACGCAACGGCTATTGGCTGAGCATCGATGTCGAGGATCGCGGGGCTGGGATTGCGCCTGACATTTTTGAGCGGCTCGGAGAGCCGTTTCTCACCAGTCGCCCCCACGGTAGCGGCTTGGGGCTGGGCTTTTGCCTGGCCCGACGAGTCATGGATCAGCTCGGCGGAAGATTGGAAGCGCGATCGGAACTGGGCAAGGGGACGACCGTCACGTTCGTCCTGCCGATGCGCGCGGAGGCGAATGGCCCATGATGCGATGTGCGATCGACGGCAGCAGTGCGTTGATGAAAAGATTATTGTTGGTCGACGATAGCTTTTCATTGCGCGAACACTTGTCCAAGGCGTTCAAGCGTCGCGGTTACGAGGTGATGACCGCCGTCGACTACGACTCGGCAATGACCTTGGCGCAGCAGCAACCGTTTGATCAAGCGGTCGTCGATCTCCGCATGCCGGGGCCATCAGGCCTGGAGCTATTGCGCGACCTTCGTTCGCTGCAGCCAAATATCCAAGTGGTCATTCTGACCGGCTTTGGGAGCATCGCGAATACGGTCGAAGCCATGCGGCTAGGGGCCGTAAATTATGTCCCCAAGCCCGCGAACGTCGACGATATCCTTGCAGCATTTCGTGCGGCCGACCCCGAATGCAAGGCAAATGTGCCGGCCTTGCCAAACCATTCAGCGGAACGAACTCCATCGCTGGCCCAGGCCGAGTGGGAACACATGCAGCGCGTGCTTAGCGATTGCAACGGCAATATCTCGCAAACAGCGCTGCGCCTCGGCATCACGCGCCGCTCACTTCAGCGCAAGCTGAGAAAGTACGCGCCGTGACTGGTGTCTCACGTCGTCGGCACGTGCATATCGGTCTCAGTTGCCCCCAGAACGGGTGTGTCGATTTGAGACGTTGTCCAAATCAAGAGTGATTGTGACACTCCTATACACGAGCGGTGTGTGCCTCGTTCAGAGTGGACCGTTGTCAAAAGTGCGGCGCTTTTCCGCGTCGTCCTCGATGCATTTTGTGAGAGTTGTCCGGTCATGGACTTTCCGGTTTTCCACCTTGATGGCATGGGCAATCGAATGCTCGTTGCCATTGTCGGGGTGCTGCACGTTGCGATTAATCATCCCATGGCCGTCGGCGCGATGCCTCTGGTCACCTTCCTGGCTTGGCGGGCCCATCGTCGCAACGACTCCGATTGGTATGAGTTGGCGCATCGAATCCTGAAGGTGTGCTTCATCGTTACCACAACCGTAGGAGCCCTGACCGGCGTGGGGATTTGGTTTGCGGTTTCACTAGTGAATCCCAGTGCGATTGCCAGCCTGATTCGCGTGTTCTTCTGGGCGTGGTTCACCGAGTGGCTGGTATTCGTCACCGAGGTCGTGCTGATTCTTTGGTTCTATTTGCGATGGCCGGCTTGGAATTCGCCCGATCGACCGAAACATCTGCGAGTGGGCATCGCGCTGTCGTTCTTTTCGTGGGTGACGATGGCGCTGATCGTGGCAATCCTCGGTTTCATGATGGATCATGGCGCCTGGCAGGTCGGCTCGTCGCTGCTGACGGCCATCTTCAACCCGCTTTATCTACCGCAGCTTGCCTTCCGAACAACTCTGGCCATGGTGATGGCTGGCTTGTTCGTCTGGATGTTGATTGCTTGGTTCGAACGGGAGCCTGCAAAGCGTTCGCCGATCATCCGACTGCTGGCTATTTGGATCTTGGTCTGGTCGCCGTTGCTGCTGGCCGGCGCGACTTGGTATCGGAGCCGAGTGCCCGAAGCGATGGCAGGCAATTTCCCCGTGGCGCTAGGCACACAACAGGCCGCCGAGTTGTACGGACTACTCCTCTCACTCTCAATTCTCAGCGTCGCGATCATAGTCGGTCTGGCGGGCTTCGGCGCGTTTCGTCCGCAGCGTCTGCTGAGTTGGTCGTTGTCGATTCCCTTCGTGCTGTCGCTGGTATTGCTCGGTCAATTTGAGCGCGTGCGCGAATTCATCCGCAAGCCGTACGTCGTTGCCGATTACATGTTCGCCAACGGCCTGCGGGAACGAGACGTCCCGTTGCTGCAGCGCGACGGCATTCTCGCACACGCGACCTATTGCTCTCAGCGCGAAATCTTCCCGCAGAACAAGCTGGAAGCCGGCGGCGATGTGTTTCGCCTGGCGTGCTCGCGCTGCCACACGACGCAGGGCATGAACAGCATCTTGGCTAAATCAACGGGCATCTTGGGCGACGGAAAATGGGATCCTGATCGGTTGGCCTCGTTCATTGAAGGCATGCACGGCGCTCGGCCGTACATGCCGCCGTTCCCAGGCAACCGCGAGGAGCTCGACGCTCTGGTTTCTTTCATCCTCGATTTGCGCGGCTCGCGCGCACGCTTGCCCGGCGACCAGACGGCAGGCGTTTCCTATCCGAGCGACGTCTCCTCACGTCAACGTTACGACCATTGGGAAGCAGCGCTCCTGGGCGAGTCGTTTTCGACGCGTGATCGTCAACAGTCGACCTATAAGCTCGCACAAATGAACCTGCCCGAAGCGGATAACCTGCTGTCGGTGTGGCTGAGTAAACTCGAAAGCGCCTCGGTTCCTCGCGAACTCGAGCTCGATTTGCTTTTGGCCGCCAAAGCCAGCAAGACCCGGAAGCTGTCGGAACGAGCAGCGCGCATCGAAACGCAGCTCGACGCTGCGCCAGTATCCGATCGCTTTCGCGTGTCGCTCATGGGTGGCAACGCGACCCGCGGCGCAGCTCTGTTCCAGTCCAAAACCTGTATCTCGTGCCACAAGATTGACGGCATCGGCGCGGAAGTAGGCCCGGACTTAAGCAGAATCGCCTCGAAACGAAATCGCGACTATCTGCTCCAGGCAATCGTCGCTCCCAGCGCCCAAATCGCCGAAGGATTCGAGTCAGCCACGATCATTCTAGACGATGGAACCTCGATCCAAGGAATCATCAAGCAACGAGATGACAAGGTGGTGCTCCTGCGCACTGCAGCCGGGAAAGACGTTAGCGTCGCCGTGGCAGAAATCGACGAAGAGGTTCGCGGGCAGACGCTCATGCCCTTGGATATCTACAAGACACTCGATCGTAGCGAACTACGCGACCTCGTCGAGTATCTTGCGAGTCGCAACTGAATCAAGTCGCCGATAGCAATCGTTCATGCCTGACGCCGTAGTTCCCATTCCGCACGATCTTCCGCTTCCGCTGCCGGCTCCTTCGGCATTGCTGCAGGTTGGAATCGTTGCTTTTTTTGCGTTGCACATCGTCTTTGTCAACTTGACGCTCGGCGGCGCGATTCTCACTTATTACTTCGAGCGGCGCGGCTGGAAGCGCCGGGAGCAAAAGTATGACACACTCGCTCGTTCGATCGCGCACACCATTACGGTAAACAAAAGCTTGGCCGTCGTGCTGGGGGTCGGGCCGCTTTTAGTGATGAATGCGCTGTACAGCACTTATTTCTATACGGCCAATGCGCTCACCGGCGCTGCGTGGATCAGCATCATCCCCGCGGCAATCACCGCATTCTTGTTGCTCTATTGGCACAAGTATTCATGGGATCGATTGGCGGAT